>JASGFO010000034.1:0-23246 GCA_047605505.1 Gordonia sp. (in: high G+C Gram-positive bacteria)
TTGGGGGTGGCGGTCGCGACGGCGGGGGTGCACGACCTCGACAACTATCTGCCGGAGAAGGTGATCGATGTCCTGGCGCTCCTGAGCCTCGATGACGATGTCGAGGACCTCCTTCCCGAGGACGTCGTCTTCTGCTTCGGCGGTCTGGCCGTCGCGAACTCCTCGACCGCCGGGTCGTGTGCGAATATCGCTGGGACACTGGACTTCCGATACAACAAGCCGGACGGCCGGGTGGAGCTGGCACTGACCAATCCGCTGACCCTGATCACGATGCTGGGCGATCAGGACGCGATGATCACCTATCTCACCGAGCAGGCCGGCGATGTGCTGCTCGGCAATCCGATCTATCTCACCAAGGACATCGCCCGGCTGACGTTCAACGGGACGTCGGAACTGCTGGCACTGACCAGTGACTACGGATACGCGGCCGACGCGGCCCCGATCACCATCGGCTGGCTCGGATCCACCTTGGTGATCTTCCCGGGAACCTTCAACGGGCACGCCGACGACGAGGAGTACGTCAACTATCTGAGCTCGCCGGAGTTCACCTTTGGTACGCCGACCGGGTTGACCGATCTCATTCCGACGCTGAACGTGTCGCCGTTCAATGTCTTCGATCTCTTCGACATCCCGGGTATCGACACCACGGACCTGACGTCGGGGCTGTCGACGGCGACGAGTGCTGCGTCGTCGTATGCGGTCACCCTTCCGTCCGAGGAGGCCACCGGTGCGGCGCAGCGGCTTTCGGCAGCCGAGACGGAAGCGTCAACGACGGCGTCGACGCTGACCGAGTCCGCGACTGAATCTGTCGTCGAGGAGACAGCCGAGTCGGTCCCGGCCGCCGAGACAACGACATCGGCCGACGTCGGCGGCTCGGCGGTGGCCACCGAGACCGCAGACGATGCTGCCGACTCGGGTAGCGAGGCGACGTCGGCATCCGACGGTCAGGACACGGCCGACGCCACCGGCACCGACAGCACCGACACCACCAGCACCGACACCGACAACAGCACCGATGCGGCCGATGCCGCCGCGGGCGAGACGCCTGCTGCCTGATTGTCCGCTCGGCTACCCGGACCGGGCGGCGGCCCGCGGCACGTCGTACATCGTCGCGAGCTGCGCGGGGGTTGCGGCGCGCAGACCGTCCGGTGGTGGGTCGGGGATGCGGCGCACGTCGGCGAGGAGATCGTCGGCCCTGCCTGCCGGATCACTGTCTGCCGGATCAGCGGGTGGCATCGGCGGTCTCCGGTTCGATGAGCAGGTCCGACACCCGTTGCGCGGTGCCGCGTGCCCGCGGTGTCGCCGACACGACGGCGAGGATGCCGATCGCGGTGGCGAGGCCGACGATGACCGCCCACATCGGGTGCATGGCGGTGGCCAGGTGGGCGCCCGGATTTGCCGCGGTGGTCACGCCGGCGATCGACCCGGCGAGTGCGACGCCGATGCTCATACCGATCTGGCGGCTGGTGGAGGCGACGGCGGATGCGGCACCGGCTCGGTGTCGGGGCATCCCGCCGACCGCCGAGGTGGTGATCGGCGCGTTGACGGCACCGAATCCGATACCGAAGAGCGCGAAGGTGATTCCGAGGACGAGCAGCGGTGTGTCGGAGGTGACGGTGAGGAATATCAGTGCTGCGGCGAGGAGCGTCACGCTCGACACGAGCAGCGAGGGGCGGGTCCCGAAGCGGCCGACCGCGCGACCCGAGAGCGGCGAGACGACGAGTGTGGCCGCCGCCATCGGGAGCAGCATCGCGCCGGTGGCCACGGGGCCGAGTCCGCGGGTCTCCTGGAGGTACAGCGACATCAGGAACAGGAATGCGCCGAAGGAGGCGAACGCGCAGACCGCGATCAGGGTTGCGGCGGAGAAGGGGACGCTCCGGAAGAAGCGGAGGTCGATGAACGGGTCGGGGTGTCGGCGTTCGGTGGCGAGGAACCCGAGGAAAGCCGCAGCCGCAACGGTGACCACGCCGATGATCTCCGGCGATGACCAGCCGTGGCCCGGTCCTTCGATCAGGCCGAAGACCAACGCGCCCAACGTGAGGATGGCGAGGATCTGGCCGATGGGGTCGAGGGTGCGCATGACGGGAGACCGCGATTCGGGGACCACGAGCGCCGTCAACGTGAGCGCGATCGCGCAGATCGGCAGATTGATCCAGAAGACGGCGCGCCAGTCGGCGAACTCGATGAGCACACCGCCGACCATGGGGCCGACGGCCATCGAGATGCCGACCACCGCCCCCCACATGCCGATGGCCCGGGCGCGTTCACGGGGATCGACGAAGACCTGCGTGATGATCGACATCGCCACCGGATTGAGCATCGAGCCGCCGATGGCCTGGATTGCCCTGGCGCCGATGAGCAGTCCGATACCGGGGGCGAGGCTGCACAACAGCGAACCCACCGCAAACAGCAGGAGCCCGATCTGAAAGACCCGTCGCCGGCCGAAGCGGTCGGCCGTGGCGCCGGACAGCATGAGCAGGCTGGCCAGCACCAGTGTGTAGATGTCGACGACCCATTGCAGTTCGGACACCGAGGCGTGGAGGTCGGCACGGATCGCGGGAAGCGAGACGTTCACGATCGTGGCGTCCATCGACACGATCAGCAGGCTCATGCAGCAGGTCGCCAGGATCGCGGCCTTGCGCCGGCTCGTCAGCGCGTCCGACGGGATGCTTGGAGGCATACATATTTATAGGGAGAAGGACGAGTATTCGCGAGCGGAACCTCACCTGCCGGTGCGATCTGCGGGCCTGGCCCGCGCCGGCTCCGTGCTCAGCCGGCCGCTCTCGCGCGTCGGCGGGAGCGCTGTCGGACAGGGTCGGGATAGGGCACCGACTCGATCAGCGCCCTGGTGTAGTCGTCCTCGGGTGCCGTCAGCACGGTGCGTGCCGCTCCCGTCTCGACCAGACGGCCGGACCGCAGAACCGCAACCCGGTCAGAGACCTGTTCGACGACCGCCAGATCGTGGCTGATGAACAGTGCGGCGAAACCCAGCTCGCGCTGCAGTTCCCCGAAGAGCTCGAGGACCCGAGCCTGCACCGACACATCGAGCGCGCTGGTCGGTTCGTCGGCGATCAGCAGCTTGGGCTGCACCGACAATGCGCGTGCCAGTGCCACCCGCTGGCGCTGCCCTCCGGACAACTCGCCAGGAAGCCGCTGGGCGAACGACGTCGGCAGGTGAACGGCCTCGAGCAGCTCGGTCACGCGTTGCTGCTGGTCGGTGCGCGATCCGATCTTCTGGATGTCCAGTGGCTCGCGGATCGACTCGAACACGGTGAATCGCGGATCCAATGAGGCCGCCGGGTCCTGCGGGACGAAGGCGATGCTGCGACGCAGTTGGTGCAGTCGCGATCGGTCGGCGGAAGAGAGATCGTTGCCCTCGACGAGAATTCGACCGGCCCGCAGGGGGATCAGACCGCCGATAGCTCTGCCGAGAGTTGTTTTCCCCGAACCTGATTCACCGACGACGCCAACGACCTCGCCGGTTTCGACCGAGAGCGACACGTCATCGAGCGCAGTATGCGCCGCGCGGCCGAACAGTCCCCGGTGCTGCACCGTGACATGGTCGACGGCGACCACGGGGGTGGCTGCGTCCGCGCTGGATTCAGCAGTGCCCGGCGCAGACGGGGCGAGACTGCCGTCGGCGGTGGGCAGACGGGGCACCGCGCCCAGCAACTGCCGGGTATAGGGTTCGGCGGGCCGAGCGAAGATGTCGAAGACATTCCCACGCTCGACGACCTCACCGAACTGAACCACGACGACGCGGTCGGCAATGTCGGCGACGACCCCGAGGTTGTGGGTGATCAGCAGGATTCCGGCGTCGACCCGCTCACGCAGCCGGACCAGGAGATCCAGGATCTCGCGCTGCACCGAGACGTCGAGGGCGGTCGTGGGCTCGTCGGCAAGAAGCAGCGCGGGCTCATTGGCCAAGGCCAGCGCTATCACGACTCGCTGTTTCTGCCCGCCCGACAGTTGATGCGGGTAGTAGTCGACTCGTTGCTCGGGATCCGGGATCTCGACCATCGACAACAGTTCGACGGCCCGGCGCCGCGCGTCTCGACGTCCGATCCGGTGTTGTGCCCGCAACGCCTGCCGCAGTTGCCATCCCACGGTCTGTACCGGGTTCAGCGCGGTCTGCGGTTCCTGGAAGATCATCGCCACCCGGCGCCCGCGGATGGCGTCGAGTTCTTTCTCGCTCTTCCCGAGTACCTCGACGCCGTCGACTCTGACCGAACCGGTCGCGTGGGCGTTCTCGGGGAGCAGACCGATGGCGGCGCGTGCTGTCATCGTCTTGCCAGAGCCGGATTCGCCGACCAGCGCGATGATTTCGCCGCGTTCGACGCGCAGACTGATGTCGGAAACCGCGGGCCTAGGGTAGTCGAACGTTACCCGCAGCGAGTCAATCGCGAGCGCCGGCGCGTCGCTGTGAGGAGAAACCTGCTGGGTGGACACGTTACTGCCTCCGGCTCTGGGAGATGGACTGGGAGATCAGGTAGAAGCCGAGCACCAGCGCGGAGATCGCGATGAGCGGTCCGGCCGAATACCACGGATTGGTTTCCAGATAGCTGTTGCCGGTCGCGAGGATGCTACCCAGCGATGGTGTCGGCGGCGTGACGCCGATACCGAGAAAGCTGAGCGCGCCCTCGACGAACACCGCCAGCGACAGCGACAGCGCGAACTGCACTCCCAGCGACTCGACAGAGTTCGGCAGGACGTGTCGGCGCAGGACGTAGATCGTGGACGCGCCGCTGACTCGCGCTGCCTCGACGTACGGGAACTCCCGTACTCGCAAGACCGACGTTCGGGTGAGGCGCCCGAAGATCGGGATCTCGGCAATGACGATCACGATCCCGACGGTGGTGGCTCCGGGTGAGAGCACCGCGGTGAGCGCAATACCGAGCACAAGCGCGGGGAAGGCGAGGATGACGTCGAAGACGCGTTGGGCGATGACGTCGCTGACCGGGTGGGATACGGTGAGCAGACCCACGATGATGCCTGCGGTGGCACCGATCGGCACTGCGATGACGACGATCAGCAGATCGATGCGGATACCGTAGAGCACCCGGGTCAGCAGGTCTCGGTTGAGGTCATCGGTGCCGAACCAGTGCTCGGCGCTCGGCGGCAGCAGGTAGGCGCCGTCGATCTGTTGATCGGGTCCCCAGGATGTCAACAGCGGTGCTGCCAGACCGAGCACCACGATGGCCGCGACCAGGATCGAGCCGAGCAGCCCGGGGCCGGTCACCAGGGCCCGCCACAGTGGCTCTTGGGTGCGGCGGCGATCGGGATCGCCGGGTGACTCGGGAATCAGTCCCGGTCTGATGTCCGGGCTGGCGGTCCTGGGGGCAGTTGCGGTCTCGGCAGTCGCGGAAGTCTGCCTCGGGGGGGTTGACATCATCGACCTGCCAATCGGATTCGGGGATCGAGCCAGGCATGGAAAACATCTGCGAGCAGTTGCAGCACGACGAAGACGATGACCGAGAGCAACACGAGCACCTGGACCAGCGGGTAGTCGCGGGCGAATATCCCTTGTTCGGTCAACAGGCCGAGGCCGGGCCAGCCGAAGATCGCCTCGACCAGGATGGCGCCGCCGAGGAGACCGCCGGTCACGAGTCCGAGGGCGGTGACGCTGGATGGCAGCGCATTGCGCAGTGCGGTCCGCGTCACGATCTGTCGCCACGGCACT
Source organism: Gordonia sp. (in: high G+C Gram-positive bacteria) (assembly GCA_047605505.1). Lineage (GTDB taxonomy): Bacteria > Actinomycetota > Actinomycetes > Mycobacteriales > Mycobacteriaceae > Gordonia. Next base: position 5,681 of record JASGFO010000034.1, read on the forward strand.
CCGACCGACCGCGCGGTGGTCGCGTAGGGCTGACGGAGCTCGGTGCGCAGTGCCTCGGTCAGGAACCGGGCGAGTGTCGCGCCCGCCGGCAATGCGAGGGTGATGGCCGGCAACACCAGATATTGCGCGGTGATGCCCGGATCAGACCACAGCCCATCGGGCGGCGTGCCACCGGCGGGCAGGACTCGCCAGCGCACGCCGAGCAGCAGGATCAGCACGGTCCCCACCACGAAGGTGGGCACTGCGATGGCAACCGCGTTGATCGCGGTGAGTAGCCAGTTGACGTACCGGTTGTCGTAGATGACGCTGCTCAGGCTCAGCACCAGGGCGAGTGCAATCGCGATGACGAGCGCCGTGATCGTCAGGACGACGGTGTGGACAAGCCCGAATCCGATCAGCGAGCCGATGCTGCCACCGACCTGGAAACTCTGACCGAAGTTCAGGGTCAGCACGCCACCGATCCAGGAGCCGTACTGGGTGAGAAAGCCCCGGTCGAGCCCGAGCTCGTGCCGGATCGACGCGAGTTGCTGGGGACTGGCGTCAGGGCCGGCCAAGGCGGCCTCCGGGCCGCCCGGGATCAGCCGAAGGATCGAGAAGATGAGTATCGAGGCCACGAACAGCACCAGAAACGCTGTCGGAACGCGGCGGAGCAGGTAGCCGATCATCAGTCGTTGCGTCCTTGGGTTGAGAGGTACGTCGTCGCGAAGTGGACCTGATTACGTCGGTCCCAGTCGATATTGCCCACCGCGGGCGATGTCGTGACCTTGGTGAAGACGATGCCGATCTCGATCAAGAACAGATCCTTGAGCCAGACGTCGTCCAGTTGGCGGTAGGCCGCCAGAGCCTGCGGCGAGACCGGATCCGGAGTGGTCCACGCGGCATTGGCGGCTGCGGCGTAGTCAGGATTGACGTAGTTCGACGAATTCTTCGCGGCGTTGAACGGATACGCGGACACGGCCAGCGTGGACGGTGTGAACTGGGCGAACCCGTGCTGCAGCAGCCACAGCCCCGTGAATTTCGCGCCGACGAGTTTGCTGGCCTGCTGAGTCTGGTCGTTGGGCCGCAGGATCACCGGTATGCCGACGTCGGCGAGATTCGATTGGATGATCTGGGCGATGACGCCGTCGACTCCCTGGGTGGAGTAATCCAAGGTGATGGGATCGGTGACCGGACCATGCTCGGCGACAAGGGATTTAGCGCGTGCGACGTCGCGGCCGTAGGTTTGGTTGGCGGTGGCCGAGTATGCGGGTGACCAGCGGGGCCAGGGGAGGTTCACGACGTAGCCGCTGCCGCGGTAGACGTCGTCGATAATCCGGGGCCGGTCGATTGCGTAGGCGATCGCTCGCCGCAACCGCACATCGGCGAGGACCGGACTGGTCACGTTGATGCCGACGTACTCCTGCGACTCGCCACCGGTCAGTGTGACCTCACGGAAGCCATAGCGGTTGGCCGCCAGTTGCTGATCGTGGTATTGCAGCTCGCTGACGACGTCGATCTGCCCGGTACGCAGACGGGTGTAGAGCGCCTGAGTGTTCGGGATCACGACCAGCGAGATCGTGTCCAGATTGGGCCGGCCACCCCAGTAGTCGTCGTTGCGGACCAGGCGTATCTCGGAGTTCGGTTGCCAAGACGCCAGCCGGAAGGATCCCGTCCCGTTGAACACCTCGCCGGTCTTGAGTTTGTCGAGGGTATTGCCGTCGATGATCGGAGCGGAATCGAGCAAATCGTTGATATTGCTCAGCGGATGCTCGAAGCGCAGCACCACACGGTGCGGGTTGCTCGTGTCATATCCGGTGATCGCGGCAGCCGTTCTTTTGAATTGCGGTGTCCATGGGCCACCCAAATAGGCTTTGATCGATTTCTCTACGTCGGCAGAGACAAACGGACGGCCGTCGTGGTATCGAACGTCTCGTCGCAGGTCCAATGCCAGGCTGAGCCCGTCCGGCGCCAGTTGCCAGTGCGTGGCCAGGGCCGGCCGGGCGGTCAGGTGGTCCCGGTCGTAGCGGATCAGGGTGTCGAAGACGTTCGCGACGACACTCCCGTTGCCAGTCCCGCTGCCGATTTGGAGAAAAGTCTTGGGGCTCAGATCGTCGAGTACGCCGACCCGGAGAGTGCCGCCCCGTGGGGCCGCGTGTCCCGGGGCAAGCGAGGTGGCTGAGGTGTGCCCGAGTTCGCCGACGGCGGACGTGCACCCGGCCAGTATCACCGCTAGCGCGGCGACCAGCACGGTCAGCGTCGTGGAACGGGGACTGGGGGATGCCATGGTTTATGTGAGATCTTTCATGAACCGGACTGTGGATTCACGCGGCGGTGTCGGTGCCATTGCGATGCCGCAGCGGATGCCAACCACTCTGGTCGTAAGGGGTGGCACAGGCCAAGCCGAAACGAGGTTTCCCGAATGCCTTCGGAGAAATGGTTGACAGTCCGCGGCGTGGTGTGCAGGGTGTGGTGGCGCGGCAGTTTTCTGTGCCGCCGCGTCCACAAGGAGTTCACATGTCTGATCCCGCACCTGGTATTCCCGCCAACGCACGCGGCTACGATGATTTCGGCGGAGTGGTAAGGAGGACCTCATCGCAGTCCGTGCCATGGTGGGCACCTCAACCCGAGGCGCCTGCGGGCGCGCCGAATATCGTGGTCGTGCTCATCGACGACATGGGCTATTCGGACATCTCGCCGTTCGGCTCCGAGATCGAGACACCGCATATCGCGGCGCTCGCCCGGCGCGGGTTTCGGCTGAGCAACTACCACACCACTCCGGTGTGTTCGCCGGCCCGGGCGGCGCTGCTGACGGGACTCAACCCGCACCGCGCGGGCTACGGCAGCGTCGCCAATTCCGACCCGGGATTTCCCGCGCTGCGTTTGGAGTTGGCCGACGACGTACTGTCCTTGCCGGAGATACTGCGGGAGAACGGATATGCCACGTATGCGGTGGGCAAGTGGCATCTCGTGCGTGACGCCAACATGAGCCCGGGACGCCCGCGCGACTCCTGGCCGGTGCAGCGCGGCTTCGACAGCTACTACGGCTCGCTCGAAGGTCTCAATTCGTTCTTCAACCCGAATCAGCTCTTGGCCGACAACTCGGTCGTCGACGTCGACGAGTATCCCGCCGACTATTACGTCACCGACGATCTCACCGACCGGGCGATCGCACAGATCACGTCGTTGCGTGCGCACGACGCCGACAAACCGTTCTTCCTCTACTTCGCCCACATTGCGACGCACGGTCCGCACCAGGTCAAGCAGTCCGACCTGGCCAAGTATCGCGGCCGCTACGCGCACGGATGGGATGCGGTGCGCCGGCGCCGCTTTGAACGGCAGGTCGAGGAAGGACTGTTCGATCCGGGGACACCGATCGCCGAGCGCAACACCGAACCTGGGTACGACGCGCCGCTCTGGGATGATCTGGATCCGGACGAGCAGCGGCGCTACCAACGCTATCAAGAGGTTTACGCCGCGATGGTGGACTCGGTCGACCAGAGTGTCGGACGGATCGTCGAGACGTTGACCGAACTCGGTGAGCTGGACAACACCATCATCGTCTTCACCTCCGACAACGGCGGTACTGCCGAAGGTGGGCCGGTCGGCACACGCTCGTACTTCAGCCAGTTCGTCCACGGCCCGGTGCCTCCTGACTGGGAACGGGATGTGCCGCACGACGAGGCGCTGATCGGATCGGCAGCGCTTGGCGTGCATTACCCCCGCGGGTGGGGGCAGGCGTCCAACACCCCCTTCCGCTTCTACAAGGGGCAGACGTTCGCCGGTGGTGTCCGGGTGCCGTTCGTGATCTCCTGGCCTGCCGGACTGCCCCGCGCGGAGGAGGACACTGGGGTGCGCCGCCAGTACTCCTACGTGACCGACATCGTGCCCACCCTGCTTGATCTCGCCGGGCTCACCGCGCCGACGCATCGACGCGGCAAACCGGCTCAGGAGCGGGATGGGGTGAGTACTGCCGACTTCCTCCGCGATCCGGTCGCCGACTCCGCCCACACGGAGCAGTACGCCGAGTTCGGCGGGCATCGCGGCTTCTATCGCGATGGATGGAAGCTCGTGTCGCTGCACCGGGATCCGGCCGAGGTCGACACCCCGCGGTGGGAGCTCTACGACGTCCGCGTCGACCCGGCGGAGACCAACGATCTTGCTGCGGTCCGTCCCGATCTGGTTGCCGAACTCGCCGCCGCGTGGGATGAGGCCGCCTGGCACAACACGGTGTTTCCGTTGTTCGATTCGCCTGCGGATCAGGGCAGACGCCGGCCGGACGAGGAACGGCTCGGCAACCCGGTGCGGATCCTGGCGGGCACCCCGACGCTCGAGCGCTACCGATCCAGCCGGCTGATCGCCTATCGCGACTTCGATATCGAGGTCGAACTCGCCGGCTGGACGAGCGACGACGAAGGGGTGTTGGTGGCCCATGGTGACCAGCAGGGTGGGTACCTTCTCTACATTGACGACGGCTCCGCGCATTTCGTATTCAACAGCTACGGGAGGATCGCACGTGTGTCTGCCGCCGTGCCGCCGGTGACGGATACTCTCGTGTTGCACTCGGTCGCGACCCCGCAGGTGCGGTGGGATTTCACGCTGGAAGCGCGGGGACCGGATCACGCGCAGGTGATCGCGAAGCTCGGCGGCCAGTTCCAGTTGGTCGGAATGGCGCCGTGGACGGGAATTTCGGTTGGCCTCGATGCGCGCGGGCCGGTGGATGCCGCATTGCGGGCCCGCCGCGGCGTTTTCCGGTTCGGTCCGGCACTGCGGTCGGTGACCTATCGCCCGGGTGTCGTCCGGGTTCCTGCCGATGTGCGCCGTGAGATCGAGGCGAGCGCCGAACATCACGCAGACTGATGAATGTCATGAGGGTTCGGATCGCTGTGCGCGAGAATCTGCGAGGAATCTGTGAATCTTGAGACAATCTCCCCAACAGCCAGGGGTCTACAAGTGGCCAATAAGGAAGAGGTAGGGATATGACCTTGACAGATATCCACCATACGAGTGACCACGACGCGGCGGCGCAGAAACTTTACCGCGAGGCCGGCGTCACCGTGACCAAGCTCGGCGAAAACATCGGAGCAAAGATCGACGGGGTGCGCCTTGGCGGTGAGGTGTCGGCCGAGCAGGTGGAGGCGATCCGGACTGCATTGGCGATCAACAAGGTGGTGGCATTCACGGGGCAGGAGCATCTTGACGACAGCAGTCAGTACGCCTTTGCGCGGTTGCTCGGTGAACCGACGGCGCCGCACCCGACGGTAACCTCGCGTGGTGACCAACTGTTGACGATCGAGGGCGCAGCCAACAGCTGGCATACCGACGTCACCTTCGTCGACAGGATTCCGAAGGCCTCGCTGCTGCGTCCGGTCGTATTGCCGGCATATGGCGGCGCCACGACCTGGGCCTCAACAGTGGCCGCCTACGAGCAGCTCCCGAAGCCGTTGCGAGCGCTGGTCGAGGAACTGTGGGCGACACACACCAACCTCTACGACTATGCCGGGCAGAAGGAGCCGTCGGGCGGCATCGACGTGGCGCAGCAGGCCGAGCACTACCAGGAATTCACGAGCTCTCAGTACGAGACACTGCATCCGGTCGTTCGTGTTCATCCGGAGACCGGGGAGCGCAGTCTCCTGCTGGGGCACTTCGCGAAGGAGTTCCGCGGTCTGAAGCAGGCCGAGTTCGCCAATCTCTACCAACTGATTCAGGCACGTATCACCCGGCTGGAGAACACCTTCCGTTGGAACTGGAGCTATGGCGACCTGGTTATCTGGGACAACCGCGCCACCCAACATTACGGAATCGCCGATTTCGGAAACCAGAAGCGACAACTGCATCGGATCACGCTTGCCGGCGATATCCCGGTCGACATCCGTGGGCAGCGCAGCCAGGTACTCAGGGGAGACGCGTCGGACTACTCGTCGGTCGAGGACTCGCATCGGCTGGCCGTCTTCGCCGCGTGACGGCGCCGAGGGACGGCATCGTCGGGGTGATTCGGTGATCACCTGGTAGTGAGCGGCCGTATCGGGTGTCTCCGGACGGTTCGCTATGTGGATTTGGCCCCTCGTTCGGCCGCAACCTGTTTCGCGGCGATGATCCGCAGCAGCGTGTTCTGGTTGACGGGCTGGGTGGGTGGAACGTCGACGAGCCGGACCGGCCCGTCACCGAAGTCGATGGTGTCGTCGGGGTCGAAGGTGAACACCCCGGTGACGACCTCGTTGGTGATGGCGTCGATCTCGTCGCGGGGCCACGCGCCCTTGGGGTCGCGGAAGCTGGGCGGGAGGAACCGGGCGAGCCAGTCCGGTGCCTTCCGCACGTTGGCGGTCTGGCCGGCCAGCTGTGCCGAGCCCTTCCATACGGTCTGCTGCTGGTCGTCGGTGAGCGCCATGAGAAATTCCTCCTCGGGAAGTAGTGCCGGGCCGAGCGCGAGGCATCGTTGCCACCGCGTCCGTCGATCGTCGAGGCCATTCGTCCCGCCGTTGATCGCGCGGGTGACGCCGACGAGATCCTGTGCGTCGCACATGCTGTTGATGCCGGGGCGGGCGACCGTCCAGTACCAGACGGGTCCGATGAAGCCGTATCGGTCGGAGGCGAGCTGGGTCGGATTGCCGACGAAGTAGGTCGGCGTGGGGACCAGGCCCTGGTCGTAGGCCCACCGGGACACCGCGGTGTAGTTGGTCCGGCCGGTGATCTGGATGGGGCCGCGTCCCTTGTACCGGACGCCGTCGCCGGCGTAGATGTTGCCGAGATCGGAGCGGCCCTCGTAGGCCGTGCCGGAACCGATCTCCTCCATCCACCGTAGCCCGCCGGACTCGTGACCGAGTTGCGCGCACCACATCGCGGCGCGGTTCACGGTTGTGCATCCGGCTTCGATCATGGCGGCGTTGAATGCCGGGCACAGTGCTTCGTAGCGGGCCATCGGGACGCTTGCACCCATGGCCCGCGAGAGTGTCGCGGCATCCATCAGCAGCCGGGGAGGTATGCCGCAGGCGGCGAATCGGACGCCGAAGCGGCCGACGGTGATCTCGGCGCGGTGGGGAAGGCGGGCGATGCTGTCATCGACAACGATGATGCCTGGTCGATGTCTGACCGTGCTGCTGGGGTGGCCCGTGGATCTCGGGCCAGATTCGTTCTTCCGTGGGACAGACGCGGGGCGGGGCATCCGGCAGACTCGTCGTGATGGCGCAGTTGATCACGCGGGTCGTGCTGACGGCACGGCGGCGCAAAGAGGAATCCGCGGCAGCGGGCGAGCAGCGGCACGGACTGCTGGCGGTGCGCGACGGCACCCCGTTGGCCTGGGTCGATCACACCGAGGTGAACGCCCTCCTCGGCGCCGCGGACGTCGTCGCCTCGGGCTATGGCGCGGACGCCCTCGCCGTCGTGCTGGAGGCGGTGCTGCCGCTGGTGGAGACCAACCCGCTGACCGGTGAGAACTGGCGGCCTGGTGAGGCCGACGACGTGTGGCGCGAGCACGACGGGGCGGAGCGGGGCTGGGTCAGCGAATGCCTGGTCATCGAGCTGATGACCCGGGCCGGCGAGCGCGTCGCCGTGTCGCAGCCGTTCCGGGTGACCGGCGACGGCATCGACTGGGCGGACGACGTGCTCGGCATCGGCGGCACCGGACTCGCGGACGTGCTCGCCGGCGCGCTGAGCCGCCCGGCCGTCGACCCGGCGACCGTGCCCGACCCGGGCGAGCACTTCGTCGCTCCCGAGGGCGCGCCCCACCTGCCGCCGGACCGCGGCCGCATCGCCCTCGACGTCGGCCTCACTCGGGTGCTTGACCGGCAGCTCACCGTCGAGAAGCCCGGCGGCGGCGCCCGGTACATCGTCGCCGACGAGGCCGCCGCGGAACGCTACCGCGCCGAGGGACTCATGGCCCACCAGCTCCTGATCGGCGGCTGAGGGCCCCGCCCCGATCCGGCTCCCTGGTGTGGCGACGCACGTCGGCGTACTGACCCAGGACGTGTCAGCGGCGTGGCGGGATGCATCGAGAGGTCGCGACGGTGATCGACAGGAGCGTCGGCGCAAGTGGTGAGTAACCGATGACCCGGCCCCCTGCTGAGAGGTCCGGGTCATCGTTTGCGCTGGTAGGGGAGCCGCCCAGGGGAATCGAACCCCTGACCTATTCATTACGAGTGAATTGCTCTACCGACTGAGCTAGGGCGGCGTGCTGCGCCGGGGCAGCGCCCACGAGTCTAGCGATCATGGCGTCGCGCGCAAAAACCGGGGTGGGCGCGGCGGTCATACGTCGTATCGTCGAGGCATGACCGCATCGAGAACACCGGTTCCCGCCGCCCGCGCGGCCGCGGATGTCGCGGCACCGTGGCGGGTGGTCGCCGAGGCCCTGCGCGTCGGCTACCGCACCCGCGACATGGTGATCGGCGGTGCCTTCGTCACCCGGATCATCGAGGCCGCCGAGCGCGCCGACCATCATCCGGACATCGACCTGCGCCACGGATCCGTGCATCTCTCGCTGATGACCCACAGCAGTCACCGCATCACCGAGGCCGATGTCGCACTCGCCAACACGATCGCGCGGATCGCCGACGAGATGGGGCTGTCCGGGTTGTCCACACCGCCGCAGGAATGTCAGATCACCATCGACGCGCTCGACATCGGGGCGATCCGCCCGTTCTGGCGCGCGGTCCTGGGCTACCGCGAGGATCCCGAGCACGCCGAAACCGACCTGTCCGATCCGGCTGGTCGCGGCCCCGGCATCTGGTTCCAGCAGATGGATTCGCCACGACCGCAACGTAATCGCGTCCATATCGACCTTCAGATCCCGGCCGACGAGGTGCCCGCGCGCGTGCAGGCCGCCCAGGCTGCCGGTGGACGTCTGCTCACCGAACACCACGCTCCCGCATTCTGGGTTCTCGCCGACCCCGAGGGCAACGAGATCTGCCTGTGCACCTGGCAGGAGCCTGCTACGCACTGACACCGCTCTGGGGTGTCCGTCGCCGTCGCCGGGCACCGGCCGTCGGATCGCGGTGGCAGTCCGGTTCGGTAACGTCGCCCGCAGCGGGTGTGGGTCGCCTGCCGGATGTGAGTGGGGTGAGCGATGGGGCTCGGGGTGTGGGTGTGCGTGGTCACCGCGGCGATGCTGGTGATCCCCGGCGCGGTGATCGCGCGCCGGCTGGGCCTGGGTTGGCCGATCGCGATGGCCGCGGGTCCGCCCGTGACATTCGCCGTCGTCGGTGGTGCCACGGTGGTCTACGGGGCCCTCGGGGTGCCCTGGAATCTGTGCTCGGCCGCTGTTGCCGCAATGGTGGTCTTCGTGGCGGCCTGGGTGTTCGACCGTTTCGTGGGTTTCCGATTGACCAGTGTGGCAACGGAGTCCGACGCTCCGCCGCTGACCTGGACCGGCGCAGCGGGGGCGATGGTCGGGCTGCTCGTCGGTGCGGTCATCATCGCCGTCACCTGCATCCGGCCGCTCGTCGTCGCGACACCGGGCGGCCTCGACAACATTCCGCAGGTGTGGGATGCGTTGTGGCACGCGAGTTCGCTGCGCTTCATCGACCAGACCGGGGTGGCGTCGTCGTTGCGCATGGGGGAGTTGATGAACTACGACACCCATGGTTTCAACTTCTATCCGAATGCCTGGCATGGCCTGGGCGCCTTGGAATTTCGGATCACCGGTGCCAATCCGGTGGAACTCTACAATACGTATTCGCCCGCGGTGCTTGCGCTGACGGTGCCCCTCGGCGTGGCGGGTCTGACGTATTGGCTGGCGCGACACCGGTATTCGACGCAGAGCTCGGCGCTCGTCGCGGGTGTCGGCGCGGCCGCGTCGGGGTTGTTCGGGGCGCTGCCGTATGCGGAGGTCACCCTGACCTCGGTGCCCAACGCGGTCGGGGTGTCGATGGCACCGGTCGCCGCGGTCCTCACGATCTCCACGGTGGCCGATCGTCGTCGGATTCTCCCGGCCGCACTGGCGGTTTCCGGGGTCACCGTGACCCACCCGTCGGGTGTGGTGCTGACCGCGGTCATCGTCGGGTCGGCGTGGCTGTTCGAGATCCTCTGGCGGCCGGTACGGTGCCGCGCTGCGGACCTCGGCACGATGGCCGGGACCGGCGTCCTGGCGCTCGTGTTCAGCGCACCGGTGATCTATGGCACGCTGCGGATCGCCGAGATCGACAAGGTCGATGCCTTCGACGCCCGTGCCGAATCCACCGACATCGCGCACGGTCTGGCCCAGGGCGCCGCCAACACGACGGCACCGCTGCGCAACCACGGGGTGTGGTGGCTGGTGGCGCTCGCCGCCGTGGGACTGGGCGTGATGGTGTGGCTGCGCTGCTGGGCGGCAATCGTCACCTGGGGGGTGTTCGTGCTCGCGGCGGCGAACACCGTGGCCGAGCTCGGTGTGCTGTCCGGGCCGCTGGGTGCGCTCGGCGGCTACTTCTACAACTCCTCCCACCGGCTGACCTTCGTGGCCTCGATGTTCTCCGCCGCGGCCGTCGGCCTGGCACTCGGCAGCGCCGGACTGCTGGTGGCCAGGGCGTGTCCGAGGTGGATTCGCGGCTCCGCGCCGGCGGGCCCGCGGCGTCTGGCGGTCGTCCCGATCGTCTTCGCCGTCCTGATCGCGCTGGTCGCCGGGGTCGGGATGTGGCGTTATCCGGTGAACTCGGAGGTCGCCTCCCGGAAGCGGGACGGCAGGCTCGTCGGGGCCGCCGACCTCGCCGCGTATGCGTGGCTGGCCGGGCGCCCTGACGCCCACGGCGGGGTCATCCTCAACAACCTCGACCAGGGGACGGGCTGGCTGTACCCGGTCACCGGACTCACCCCACTGTTCCCGTTCTACCGGGCGAACCACTTCTCGACGCGGCAGACCGACCTGTTCTGGAACGTGGGCCGGATCGGCGCCGACCCGCACATCGACGCCCTCGTGCGCGACCTCGATGTGCGCTATGTGATCGACAGCCCGCCCAGTTACTGGGAGTTCCAGCAGGGGCTGCCCAATCCGGCCGCCGGCCATCAGGGCGATCCCTTCTTCGAACTGCGTCACCACGGGGCACCGGGGCTGACCCCGGTCTTCCGCCAGGGCCGCACCACCGTCTACCGGGTGACGCTGCCGCGGCGAGCTGTCGGCGGATAGGTGTTGGCATGTTCGCGGTGGGTCGCCGGAGCGATTGTCGTACCCCTCCGGCACGATAGGTGTCATGCTCCCCGGTGACAGTGCAGTGCTGCGCAAGGCCCGAGGTGCGTTCTTCACCCCAGAGCCGGTGGCCCGCTTCCTGGTTCGCTGGGCGGTGCGCACTGATGTCGACGCAGTGCTCGAGCCGTCCTGCGGTGAAGCCGTCTTCCTCCATGAGTTGGGGGTGCGGGGACATCGGGGTCCGTTGGTCGGTGTCGAGTTGCATGCCGGTTCCGCCCAGGAGGCACAGCGGTCACTTCGGCGACGAGGTATCGCCGCGACGATCCACGACGGCGACTTCTTCGAATACCGGGATCTCGGCGGCTATGATGCCGTCGTCGGCAATCCGCCCTACATCCGGTATCAGGATTTCTCGGGTGAGGCGCGCGCAGCCGCCCGATCGGCTGCGCGTGGCGGTGGTGTGCGGCTGACGAACCTGGCGTCGTCGTGGGCGGCGTTCACGGTGCATTCGGCCCGGCATCTGAAGGTTGGCGGGCGACTCGCGCTGGTCCTGCCGGCCGAACTGCTCACCGTCAACTATGCGGCCGAGGTGCGGCGATTCCTCCTGGAGCACTTCACCTCCGTCGGGTTGGTGCTGTTCGCCGAGCGCGTGTTCCCGGATGTCCAGGAGGAAGTGGTTCTCCTGCTCGCCGAGGGATACACCGGCCCCGGGGGTACCGGTACCGACCATGTGACGGTGCGGATGGCCAAGGATGCCGACGATCTCGCGAACCCGGCGATCTCCCGCCGCTGGGCGCCACCGCATGCGGCCGCCAAATGGTCGGGCGGACTGCTGTCGGCCGCCGGTGAAAGAATCTACGACGAGGCTGTCACCAGTGGCGTGTTCGGTACGTTGTCGACGTGGGGCGAGACCACGTTGGGCATGGTCACCGGCAACAATCGGTTCTTCACGTTGTCTCCGTCGACAGTTGCGGAGCTGGGTCTGGCCGATTCGGACGTTGTCGAGCTGTCGCCACCGGGGTCCCGGCATCTCCGGCAGCTGTCATTGACCTCGGCCCGGTGGAAATCGTTGGGTGCGCAGGGGGCGGCGACATATCTGTTCCGGCCCCCAGGTGATCCCTCTGCTGCTGCCCGTCGCTATATCGAGTCCGGAGAATCGCTCGACGTACACACCGCCTACAAATGCCGGGTGCGTTCACCGTGGTGGCGAGTGCCCTATCTGCGGCCCGCAGATCTGTTTCTGACCTACATGAATGCCGATACCCCGAGACTCGTCACGAACCGGGTCGGTGCGCACCACCTGAATTCTGTGCACGGTGTGTATCTCCGTCCTGGGGTCAAGGGGTTGGGCAAGGGGCTGCTGCCGATCGCATCGTTGAATTCGCTGACTCTCCTGGGTGCCGAGACCGTCGGCCGGGCCTACGGCGGCGGGATCCTCAAGTTGGAACCACGTGAGGCAGATCGATGGCCGATGCCGCCACCGGAGGTGGTCGGGCGGGCAGCGGGTTCGCTCCGGTCGGTCCGACCGGCCGTTGCGGCCGCGCTCGCGCATGGTGAACTGCTGGAGGCCGTCGCGATGGTCGATGACGTCCTGCTGAAAGGTGTTCTCGGACTGGGCGATCAGCAACTCGGCGTCCTGCGCCACGATCACGCCGAGTTGACCGCGCGTCGGTCCGCGCGGGGGCGGCGGGCGCATCGTGGTGACTGACAACACGAAGGCCCGGGCGTGGCCGATCTTCGATGCGATCGTCGATCGGGCCGGGTCGAGGTGGTCGAATCCGTGGGTGAACGGTGAATTTGTGCCGGACTATGACACCCTCGTGCAGCTGATGGCGGTGCCGTTGCTGTTGGCTGCGACAAGTCAGTCGGGGGTGCCTGCGCTGGCACTGGATGTGTGGGCCGCCTACGAGCTGCGCCGTGCCGGACTCGATCCGGACGGCGTGTGGGCGCGCGCCCCGCCGCCCCGGGGGGGGGGCCCGGAAGTCCTGAAGTTCATTCGTGCGCTGCCGGCAACCCACCGTGAGGGGCTGCTCTCCCGATTGGTCAGGGGCAGCGGGCATGGTGGTGTGGCGGCGGCCTCGGCAAGCATTCTTGGCAAGAACTACTTCAAGCAGGTCGATGTGATCATGACGTCCTGGCGGACGGGGCCGGAGATTCTGATCTCGACCAAACGGATGGATTCGTCGTTCGGCAACAACGCGGCGAACCGAGTGGAGGAGTCCTACGGTGACGCGAAGAACCTGGCCCTCCGACACCCCCTGGCTGCCCTCGGATTCGTCTATAGTCTGCGCTCCACGGCATATACCGACGCGCGTCGACATTTCGATTGGCTGGTTGATCTGCTCATCAAGTTGGGGCGAGAAGACGATGCGTATGACGCCTGTGCTCTGATTGTTCCGGAATGGGATGACGATGTTCTCCGCAGCCGCAGTGCCGAGGCCCGGTCGCGCCGAACGGCAGCCGACGACGGTAGCGGGTCGGGATCGGCCGCCGACGTGGAAGCGGCACTGGCCGCCCTTCCGACGCTCGGGGTCTCCCTTCGGCACGATCTTGTCCCGGCTGAACTCAGTCCGGCGAGGTTCTTCGGCCGGACCATGGAAATCGTGTTGGCCCACAGCACGGTGAACGATCACCGGCGCGCGCGGGAGCTGTACGCGATGCGATGACGACGGCGGGATCCGAGTCACCATGACGGCGTCGCCTGCGGCCGCCGGTCACACCCCCGCATCCGCCGCGAACTGTGTCCGGTACAGCTCGGCGTACCGGCCGTCGCGATCGAGCAGATCGGTGTGCGTGCCCCGTTCGGCGACACGCCCCGCCTCGACGACGACGATCTCGTCGGCCGCGCGGATCGTGGAGAGCCGGTGCGCGATCACCAGCGAGGTCCGGCCCGTCAGCGCCTCGCCCAGGGCCGCCTGCACCGCCGCCTCCGACGTCGAATCCAGATGCGCGGTGGCCTCGTCGAGAATCACCACGGCCGGCCGCGCCAGCAGGATCCGGGCAATGGTGAGGCGCTGACGCTCACCCCCGGACAGGCGGTAGCCGCGCTCGCCGACGACGGTTTCCAAGCCGGCGGGCAGAGCACGCACGAGATCGTCGAGGCGGGCCCGCCGCAGTGCCGCCCAGATCTCGTCGTCGGTCGCATCGGGTCGCGCGAGAACGAGGTTGGCCCGCACGGTGTCGTGGAAGAGGTGTCCGTCCTGGGTCACCAGTCCGACGGTGCGGTGCACCGACGCCGACGTCAGATCGCGGACGTCGACGCCGTTGATCCGCACCGAACCCGAGTCGACGTCGTAGAGCCGGGTGGCCAGCGACGCGATCGTCGACTTGCCCGCACCCGAACTGCCGACGAGCGCCACCATCGCCCCGGCCGGGACGGTGAGGTCGATGCCGTGCAGGACGGTCTCCCCGCCCCGGCTGTCGAGCTGCGCGACCTCCTCCAGCGACGCGAGGGACACCTTGTCGGCGGCGGGGTAGGCGAAGGAGACGTCGTCGAACCGCAGCGACACGCCGGCGTCGGCGTCGGGCACCGCGGCGGCATCGGGCTTGTCGGCGATCAGCGGCGTCAGATCGAGGACCTCGAAGACCCGCTCGAAGCTGACCAGGGCACTCATGATCTCAACCCGGGCGTTCGCGAGCGCGGTGAGCGGTGCGTACATGCGGGTGAGCAGCAACGCCAACGACACCACGGCACCGGCCGAGAGGTGACCGTTGACCGCGAACCAGCCGCCGAGGCCATAGACCAGGGCCAATGCCAGCGCCGACACGAGCACCAGCGCGGTGAAGAAGCAGGTCTGCAGCATTGCCTGCCGGATCCCGATGTCCCGCACGGCTGCGGCGCGCGCGGTGAATTCGGCGGACTCGCGCTCGGGTCGGCCGAACAGCTTCACCAGGGTCGCGCCGGGCGCCGAGAAGCGTTCGGTCATCTGCGTCGACATCCGCGCGTCGTACTCGGCGGCCTCGCGGGCCAGACCGGCCATCCGCCGCCCCAACCGGCGGGCAGGCAGCACGAACACCGGCAGCAGGATCAGTGCGAGCAGGGTGATCTGCCAACTGATCACCACCATCACCGCGAGCGTCAGGGCCAGCGTGACGATGTTGGACACCACGCCCGACAGTGTGTCGGAGAAGGCCCGCTGGGCGCCGATGACGTCGTTGTTGAGGCGGCTGACCAGCGCTCCGGTGCGGGTACGGGTGAAGAAGGCGACCGGCATCTGCTGGACGTGATCGAAGACCGCGCGGCGGAGATCGAGGATCAGGCCCTCACCGATGTTCGCCGACAGCCAGCGGGTGCCGATGGCCGCGGCGGCCTCGGCCAGCGCGATCACCGCGATCAGCGACGCGAGGCCGATGATGGTGCCGCCGGCCGCGTTGTCGCCGTCGGTGATCAGGTTCACCACACGCCCGGCGAGCAGCGGGGTGACGACGGTCAGCACCGCGGTCACCACCGACAGCACCAGGAAGGCGGCGATCCGCTGCAGATGCGGCCGGGCGAAGCCGCCGATCCGCCGCAGCGTGGCGCGGCGGTCCGCGCGCCGGGAGCCGTCGTCGTCGGGCGCGATCGTCGATTTGTACATGACGTCCCACGCCACGGACTCCATGCTCATGGTCGGTGTCTCTCTGTTGTGCGGGGCAGGGCTGTGCAGGTCATGCCGTACAGTTCACTTCATCAAGTGCACTTGATGTCAAGGGGAATTTTGGCGATGGACGACATTCCGGTCGAGGCGCTCTGGCTCAAACCCGGTCAGGTGGCCCGACGTGCCGGCGTCGCCGTCTCGACGCTGCACTACTACGAGAAGCTCGGGTTGATCCAGAGCCGCCGCACCGCGGGCGACCGCCGCGAGTACCGCCGCGACACCCTCCGGCTCATCGGTTTCATCCGGGCGTCGCAGACCCTCGGGATTCCGCTGGCGCGCATCAAGACCGCACTCGACGCGCTGCCCCACGACAAGCCGCCGACCAAACACGACTGGGCCGCGCTCGCCCGGGAGTGGCGCGCCGATCTCGACGACCGCATCGACCGGCTCGTCGCGCTCCGCGACAACCTCGCCAATTGCATTGGCTGCGGGTGCCTTTCGCTCACCGCCTGCCCCTACACCAACCCGGGCGACGCGCTGGGTGCCGACGGCCCCGGCGCCCGACGACTGCTGCCCAAACGGCCCGGCGGCGCGGGCGCCGGGGATGCGGGCTGCTGCACCTGACGGTTGCGGCGTTCGTGGCCGTGACCGCGGCGAGTACGTTGGGAAATCGACAGGTGTGATGCCGCGATCGGTCCATGGCCGGGCGGCCCGGCAGTGAGGTGGCGAGGGATGTCGCAGGAGCTCAAGCTCGGTTTCAAGGCGTCCGCGGAGCAGTTTGATCCGCGGGAGCTGGTGGAGATCGCCGTGGCGGCAGAGGCCGCGGGCATGGATTCGGTGACGGTCAGCGACCACTTTCAGCCGTGGCGTCACAACGGCGGTCACGCCCCGTTTTCGCTGGCCTGGATGGCCGCCGTCGGCGAGCGCACCCAGCGCGTGCAGATCGGCACGTCGGTCCTGACGCCGACATTCCGCTACAACCCGGCGGTGATCGCGCAGGCGTTCGCGACGATGGGCTGCCTCTACCCCGGGCGCATCATGCTCGGGGTGGGTTCCGGTGAGGCGCTCAACGAGTATGCGACCGGGTTCACCGGCGAGTGGCCGGAGTTCCGGGAGCGCTTCGCCCGGCTGCGCGAGTCGATCCGGCTGATGCGTGAACTCTGGAGCGGCGACGAGGTCAACTTCGCCGGCGAGTATTATCATACCCAGGGTGCGTATATGTACGACGTTCCCGCGCAGCCGATTCCGGTGTATGTGGCCGCGGGCGGCCCGGTCGTCGCGCGCTATGCCGGACGCGCAGGCGACGGCTTCATCTGCACCTCGGGCAAAGGTGCGGAACTGTACACGGAGAAGCTGATCCCCGCGGTCAAGGAGGGTGCGGACAATGCGGGCCGGGACTTCGCCGCGATCGACCGGATGATCGAGATCAAGATCTCCTACGATCCGGATCCGCAACGGGCGCTGGAGAACACGCGGTTCTGGGCGCCACTGTCGCTGACCGCTGAGCAGAAGCACTCCGTCAACAGCTCCACCGAGATGGAACGCCTCGCCGACGAACTCCCCATCGAGCAGGTCGCCAAACGGTGGATCGTCACCGCCGACCCCGACGAGGCCGTCGAGAAGGTGCGCTTCTACACCGACGCCGGACTCAATCACCTGGTCTTCCACGCGCCCGGACACGACCAGCGACGATTCCTGGATAATTTTGCCACCGATCTCGCGCCCCGACTGCGAAAGCTCAGCGTCGGATAGCGGACCCCGGACGAGACGACCTCTGGTCGTTCCTGATCGAGCCGGTGCCCGACGAAATATCGAGGCTAGAACGGTGGTGGTCCGAGGTCGCGGTCGGATTGTTCGCGTTTGGCGCGGCGGCGTGCCCGGTTGCGGGCGCGTTCGGCGCGCCGCCGGGCGTGTTTGGCGC
>JASGFO010000035.1:0-23003 GCA_047605505.1 Gordonia sp. (in: high G+C Gram-positive bacteria)
AGAACAGCGACTCCGACTACGACCGTGAGAAGCTGCAGGAGCGCCTGGCCAAGCTGGCCGGCGGTGTTGCGGTCATCAAGGCCGGCGCGGCCACCGAGGTCGAGCTGAAGGAGCGCAAGCACCGCATCGAGGACGCCGTTCGCAACGCGAAGGCGGCCGTCGAAGAGGGCATCGTCCCCGGCGGTGGCACCGCGCTGCTGCAGTCCGAGGGCGCCATCGACAAGCTGAAGCTCGAGGGGGACGAGGCCACCGGTGCCAACATCGTCCGCGTCGCGCTGGAGGCTCCGGCCAAGCAGATCGCGGTCAACGCCGGTCTCGAGCCGGGCGTCGTCGCCGACAAGATCCGCAACGCCAAGAAGGGCATCGGCCTCAACGCCGCCACCGGCGAGTACGAGGACCTGCTCAAGGCCGGCATCAACGACCCGGTGAAGGTCACCCGCTCGGCGCTGCAGAACGCCGCGTCGATCGCGGCGCTGTTCCTCACCACCGAGGCCGTCGTCGCCGACAAGCCGGAGAAGAACCCGGCCCCGGCCGTCCCGGGTGGCGACGAGATGGGCGGCATGGGCTTCTGATCTGATCAGTCGCCAACGCTCCCAACGCGTTTACGAAGGCCGGTCACCCCGATGGGGTGGCCGGCCTTCGGTGTGTCGTTGTCCCCACCAGCGCGCCGATCGCACCGATGTTCGCGAGATTCAGGGAACCCACGCCGAGTGCAGCCGGAGCGCGTCTGGCCGGGCATCGGCGCCGGAGATGTCGGAGCCGGCTGTGATCGGGGCCACCGAAAGAGGGAAGCCATTTGATCTGCATAGCTGTTCAATTGAACATATGATTGCCGAATGCTCGCTGCTCCACCGGTTCCCTCCGGTCCTGTCGACCGTGGCGCCGACGACCCGTTAGGTGTTCGCGCACAACATATTCGGACTGTTGCGTGGCTCGCCGCACTGGTCGTCGTCGCGCTCGGCACCGTCCTGGTGGCGGTGGCAGCCGGCTCGGTAGGGATCTCGGTCGGGACCTCCGCCCGGATCTTGCTCCACCACCTCACCGCGTCGGATCAGGCGATCTCCTGGCAGCCACGTGACGACACCATCGTGTGGACCGTTCGCACACCCCGCGTCGTCCTCGGTGCCGCGGTCGGCGCCGGGCTCGCACTCGCGGGTGTGTTATTGCAGGCGATCGTGCGCAACATCCTGGCCGACCCGTACGTCCTCGGAGTCAGCTCCGGTGCGAGCTGTGGTGCGGCCGGGGTGATCCTTTTTGGCGTGGGACTCGGGCTCGGCGACTACGCGCTGCAGGCCAGCGCCTTCTTCGGCGCCCTCCTAGCCTCGGTGCTGGTGTACACGATTGCCCGCTCGGCGGGCCGACTCACCTCGATCCGGCTGCTGATGGCCGGTGTCGCCGTGGGTTACGCGCTCTCGGCGTGCACGAGCTTCCTCATCTTCGCCTCGGACTCGGCCGAGGGCGCTCGCTCGGTGATGTTCTGGCTGCTCGGATCGCTGTCACTGGCGGCGTGGAATGGTCCGATGGCGCTCGTCGTCATCGTCGTTATCGGGGTCTCGCTCCTGTTGACGCTCTCGGGCCGACGGCTCGACGCCCTCGTTGTCGGCGATGAGACGGCGTTGACCCTGGGAGTGAATCCGGAGCGCCTACGTGCAGTGCTGCTCGCCGCTGCTTGCCTGCTCGTCGGTGCGATTGTGGCGATGGCCGGCAGTATCGGCTTCGTCGGGCTCGTGGTCCCGCATCTGGCCCGGTGGCTGGTCGGCGGTAGCCATCGCGCAGTGATCCCGAGCGCTGCGCTGCTCGGTGCCATCCTGCTGGTCTGGGCCGATGTCCTGGCCCGCACTCTGCTGGCACCGCAGGAGATCCCCATCGGAATCATCACCGCGCTCGTCGGAGCGCCGTTCCTGCTGATACTCGTGCGCCGGTTCCACGGCGGCGAGGCCTGACCCACGAAAGAAGGTTGAGCCATGACATCTGACACTGTGCACCGACGGGGCCAGACACTGCGGTGTCGGCGGCTCCGCGGGCTCGTTGCCTCCGCGGTGCTCGTATTGACGATCGCCGCCTGCGGTAACGACGGCTCCGCCACCGGGACCCGTGCCGTCGACAACTGCGGCGGCACGGTGTCCTTCACCGACGTCCCCAGTCGGGTGGTTCTGCTCAAGAGTGCGTCCGTTCCCGCGCTTGCCCACCTCGGCGTCCTCGACCACGTCGTGGCGCGTGCCGGGCAGTATCCGGACGCCTACTACGACGACGCGACCCGCGCTGCACTTGCCAAGATCCCCAGCATCACCGACCGCCTTGATGCCGGTGGCCACCTGCAGATCTCGCGGGAAGAGGTGATCGCCCAGAACCCGGACCTGGTGATCGGCCAGGCCACAAACGTCACCCGGGAGACACTGGCAGCCTCCAACATTCCGTTGGTGGAGGAGCAGGCGTTGTGCGGATCCTTGGACGGGGACGCCAGCTTCGACGATGTGTACGACGAGGTCCGGATGTACGGCACCATCTTCGACCGGTCGGATCAGGCCGACGAGTATGTGGCACAGCTCAAGGCGCAAGTGGCCAAGATTAGTGCCCGCCGGCAGGGAACCGAACGCAGCGTGGCCGTTCTCTACCCGACCATCGGCGGCGGCGTCACCTACGCGTACGGGCGCGGATCGATGGCGGCACCGTTGGTCGCCGCGGCCGGGCTCAGCGACGTCTTCGGCGACCAGGCGAAACGCGTCTTCGAGGTCACCCCGGAAGAACTCGTGGGCCGCAATCCGGATGTCATCATCAGCCTCTACAGCGAGGGCGATCCTGCCGACGTCGTCAAGGCCGTGACCTCCCTGCCCGGGGCGGCGAGCATCACCGCAGTCCGAACCAACACCATCCTCCCGCTGCTGCTCAATTTCGCCGAGCCCCCGACACCGCTGGCCGTCAACGGGCTCCAGCGGGTCGACGAGTTCCTTGCCGCTCATCCCCGATGATCGCCGGTGAACAGCTGAGCTATTCCTACGGAAGCACGGCGATCATTTCCGGGCTCGACATCACCATTCCCACCCAGGGCACACTCGGGCTGGTGGGACCCAACGGAAGCGGCAAGACCACGCTGCTGCGGATGCTGTACGGGTCACTGCGGCCGACCACGGGCCAGGTGTTGCTCGACGGAGTGGCACTCTCGAGCATCCCGCGTCGACGACTCGCAACCAGGGTTGCGGTGGTCGTCCAGGAGAACCTGGCCGACCTGCCCATGCGTGTTGCCGATCTGGTGTTGCTCGGTCGCCTTCCGCACCAACGGATGTCATCGCGGTCCGGGGCCGCCGACCGACAGATCGCGACCACTGCGCTGCGCCACGTGGGGGCGCTGCACCTGGCCGGCCGTGACTACGCGGGCCTCTCCGGCGGTGAGAAGCAGCGCGTCCTCATCGCCCGGGCGCTGGCGCAGGAGGCGGACCACATCCTGCTCGACGAACCCACAAATCACCTCGACATCCGCTACCAGCACGACGTCTTGGATCTTGTCTCCGGTCTTCCGGCGAGCGTCGTCGTGGTTCTGCACGACCTCAATCTCGCCGCCCGTTACTGCGATCACGTCGTTGTGCTCGACGGCGGACGGGTGGTCGCGCAGGGACCGCCCACGGACGTCATGACACCCGAGATACTCGAACCCGTGTACCGGATCGGCGTCCGTCGTATCGACGTCGACGGTGCCATCACCCTGGTATTCCGAAAGTCGGATACGACTGAGAGGGAGAATGCATGACTTCCCCACGGTTGGATGTCCAGGCCCGACTCGATGCCTACTGGAGCGCGCGTGCTCCGGCGTATCACCACGACCAGACAGTCGGTGATCGCGCGGTGGCGGCGCGGGCGGTATGGGCGTCGGTCTGGCGCGATGCACTGGGGCCCGCAGGCTCCCGGGTGCTCGATGTCGGCACCGGTAGCGGTTACGTTGCCCATCTGCTTGCCGACCTCGGGCACACCGTCTCCGCGCTCGACAGCTCACCGGGAATGATCGACCTCGCCCGGCGAGATGCACAGACCCGCCGGGCGGCCCGGTTGCCGGCCGCCGAATTCCACGTCGACGACGCCGTCCGACCCACCGCGGTCGGTGCCGGATTCGATGCGATCACGAGCAGGTACCTGTTGTGGACCCTGCGCGACCCGGCGGCGGCCGTGCACTCGTGGTCCGCGCTGCTGAACCCGGGCGGACGGATTGTCTGCGTGGACGCCAACTGGTACCCGGACGGTGTCGACTCCGCAACGCTCGTCGAGTCGAGCGCCGGGCCCCGATCATTCGTCGAGACCTACGACCCGCCGACGCAACAGGCGCTCCCGTTGGCCAACTCGACGGGTCCGTCGGCCTTCGCCGACGTCTTCCGCACCGCCGGGCTGTCGGAGATCACCGTCCGGCAACTCGATGCGGTGGTCGCGCTCGATGCCCGATTCGGTGTGCCGGCCGGCCATCGGAGCCGACCGCAGTTCCTGATCAGTGGCAGTCTGCCCGGTCGTCCACCGTCATTGCGGTGATCCGGTGCCACCTGCTGACACCGGATCACCGCGATGACGCTGGGTGCCGCGGCGTGCGGAATCCCGGGAACGTCGTTCGCGTTGGCACTGCACGTGGACCCGCTCACCATCGACATCTGGTCGGATATCGCCTGCCCCTGGTGCTACATCGGCAAACGTAACTTCGAGGCCGGGCTCGCCCGGTCCGGCCTGGCCGACAGCGTGACCGTGACATATCACAGTTTCGAGCTCGCCCCGGACACGCCGGTGGATTTCGACGGTTCCGAGGTCGATTTCCTGGCCCGGCACAAGGGCCTCGGGGACGCGCAGGTCCGGCAGATGCTCGATCAGGTGACCGCCATCGCGGCGCAGGCCGGTCTCGCCTATGACTTCGGCGCGGTCCGGCACACCAAGACCCTCGCCGCGCACGAGTTGCTGCACTTCGCGAAAGCTCAAGGGCGCCAACTGGAGATGGCCGAGCGGTTGTTCTCGGCCTACTTCACCGAGGGCCGCCACGTCGGGCGCGTCGCCGATCTCGCCGATCTCGCCGCCGACGTCGGTCTCGATCGTGACGCGGTGGCCGCGGCATTGGAATCGGGCGAGTTCGCCGACGCGGTGTCCGCCGACATCGCCCAGGCCGGCAGATACGGCATCAATTCGGTGCCGTTCTTCGTTCTCGACGGCCGCTTCGGCATCGCCGGCGCCCAGCCGCCCGAGGTGTTCGCCGAGGCGTTGCAGCGCGCGGCATCGGAGAAGACCGGTGCCTGAACCGGAGACGCTGTCGATGATCGGTGCACCGGGCGCCGGCTGCGTCGGCGACAGTTGCGCGGTGCCGGCGGGGTCCTTGTCGACGCCGGCGCCTGCCATGATGGGGTCCATGATCACGGCTCCCGGTGCGCCCAGTCCGATCGCGGCACTGCCGAACCTTCGCGATCTCGGGGGGTGGGCCGCGCAGACCGGGACCGTCCGGTCCGGGATGTTGTTCCGTTCCGCGGACTTCTCGGGATTGACGGTCGGCGACATCGCTGCGTTGGCGCTCTTGGGGCTGCGGACGATCTATGACCTGCGGTCGGCGGGTGAGCGCGCTGCCGTGCCCGATCCCGCCCTGCCGGGTGTGGGCGTGGTGCACGTCGACGTGCTGGCCTCGGCCGCGCAGGCGGTCCCGGCCAACATCGTCGAGGTATTCGCCAACCCGGCCGCGGTGGCGGCGACCACCGAGGCCCTGGGCGACGGGAAGGCGGCCGCGCTGATCGTGCGCGCCTACCGGGACTTCGTCTCTCTCGACAGCGCACACGCCGGCTACCGCACCCTGTTCCGGGGACTGCTCGGGGAGCATCCGCAGCCGGCGCTGTTCCACTGCGCCCACGGCAAGGATCGCACGGGCTGGGCGGCAGCGGCGTTCCTGCTGTTGATGGGCGTCGGCCGCGACGACGTCTACCACGACTACCTGCTCACCAATGAGCGGCTCGTGCCCGCGTTCGCCCCGGTCTTCGACGCCTTCGCCGCCGCGGGCGGGGATCCCGAACTTCTTCGCCCGGTGTTCGGTGTCGACGAGTCGTATCTGGATGCGGCTCTCGGCGAGGTCGACGAGACGTTCGGCGGAATCGGTGGATACTTCGCGGCCGGCCTCGGCATCGACGAGACCGAACAGGAACGGCTGCGGAGGCTCTACCTGCAGTAGGGAAGCAGGGCAGTAGTGCTGGCCGTCGGGTGACTGGGGCGACCACACCGGGCCACTCGCCGATGTTACCGATCTGATGCAAAGCTCTCAGACGTCTCTCATTTATCGAATGCCAGTTCGTCTAGAATGGTGGCATGACACACATTGAGATCGCTACCAAGTTCGAGGAGTTCCTCGACACCTTGGGTGATCTCGCCGTTCCCGACGAGATCACCGGACCTGACGCCCACGCCGTCCTGACCGTGCTGGCACGGCTGCGGAATGTTGTTGATGACCAGTGTGCGCAGTGGGTCCGACATCTCGACCGCCTCGGCGTGGCGAAGGCGCATGGCCGCACCACACGGGAGTTGTTGATGGTGATGGGATTCGCGCCCGCAGTGGCGGCGCGGATGATCCGACGTACCGGTTTCACCGATGACCGGTTTGATCGGCATTGCGCGGATGGGGCGGTGTCGGCCGAACATGCGGACGCGATTGTTCGTGGGGTGAATCAGGTGGCCGGTCGGGTCGGTGAATCCTTCGACGGCGACGCTCGGTCGGATGTGGTGAATCGACTGTTGGCGCAGCAGTTCTCCGGGGCCACACCGGCCGAGATCGGTGATGCGGCGAAGACGCTGGGCAACCGGCTGGCCGTCGACGCGGGTGGGCCACCCGCGGCGGAGGATCGGCGGTTGAACCGGCTGACTCTGGGTACCGATGATGATGGTCGGACGCAGCTATCGGGCAACCTGCACGCCCCGGTCGGGGAGAAGCTGCGAACGTTGGTCGATGCGCATTCGGCGCCGGCTCCACAGCCGGATGGGTCGCGGGATCCGCGCTCACCCGAACAACTGCGGGCGGACGCCTTTGAGTTGATCCTGGACGCGGCTGCCCGGGCTTTGGCGGCTGAGCATCCGTCGAGTGGGGGGTTGGGGACGCGGATTGTGCTCAGCGTGCCCGCGGACACCCCGGATCTGGCCAGACTGCGGTTTCTGGGGTCGGTGACCCGCGACACCCTCGACTTGCTTACCTGCGATGGCACCACCAGGGTGGTGATCGTCGACGGTGAGGGCGCGCCCCTGCAGGTGGGTCGGGAGAAGCGCCTGTTCACCGCGGCGCAGCGCACCGCGATCGGGTTGCGGGACAGAGGGTGCATCAAGTGCGGCGCGCCGGCGGGGTGGACGCATGTGCATCATTTGGTGCATTGGTCGCAGGGTGGCCCGACCGATGTGGACAACGGGTGTCTGCTCTGCCCGTCCTGTCATGATGCGGTGCACCACCAGGGGTGGGATGTGGTGATGGGTATCGACCGGCATCCCTGGCTCATCCCGCCCACTTCGGTCGACCCGCAACGGCAGCCGATCCCGTCCTATCACCGGAGGAGGCCCGATGTGGGTGAACCGCTCGCCGCCTGACCCGGCGAAATGAGACTGAACCGCGATTAGCAGTGAGTTCTGAGAGTCCCTGTCCACCAACGAGATCACGGCACCGGAACTTCTCCGGAGCCACACGTACCTTGAGAACTCAATAGTGAAACAGGCGCATGGGTTTTGTTCCGGCGATGAGCGCAGCCACGGGGGTTGCGCGGCGATCGCCGCGGCACGCCCGGTCTGGGTGGGTCGCGGTGCTGGATGTCGGTGCCAGGTGGTACTGCCCGCCCGCTACCGGAACACCATGCACGTCGTCGAACCATGGGCGACGAGCTTGCCGTCGGCGGAGAGCACCTTGCCGTCAGCGGTCGCCGTACGGCCGCCGACGTGGATGACCGTGCCGATACCCGTCAACTCGCCCGCATCCACCTGGACGGCGCGGATGTAGTTGATCTTGAGCTCGAGGCGGCTCGGCCGCATCCCGAGCAGGCGGCCGATGCCCGGATGGTCGTCCGGCGTCTGCGCCCAGGCGCGGAGAAGGTCGAGGCCGGACATCGTCGTCGGGTCGAGGCGAGGAGTGACCATGACTATGTATGATGACATAGATAGATGTGGCGGGCTCGGTGCTCTCCCGGCAACTCCGGGCTGAGGGGGCATGATCGGGCAGTGTGATCATGGGGAGGAAGTGATCGCGATGTCGGACGACGGCCCGATCGGTGGTGGTGCCGCGGGCAAGGGGCCCCGCGAGCGGATGATCGTCCACGCCGCCGATCTCATCGGCCGTGACGGGGTGGCGGCGACGTCCATCGGTGATGTGATCACGGCCAGCGGGGCGCCGCGTGGCTCGATCTACCACCACTTTCCCGGCGGGCGGACACAACTGATGACCGAGGCCATCCGGTACGCGGGGGACCGCATCTCGACGCGGATCGCGCAGGGTCGGCCCGGGTCGGCGGGTGAGGTCGCCGTCGCGGTCGGCGAGCAGTGGCGACGGATGCTCGTGGCCACCGACTACGAGTTCGGGTGCCCGGTCCTGGCCGCGGGGCTGGCCCGACGCACCGAGCCCGCGGTCGCCGACGAGGCCGAGCAGATCTTCGCCGACTGGGTGTCGTTGATCTCGTCGCGACTGGTCATGGAGGGCATCGACGTGGACCGCGCCACCTCGCTGGCCGAGTTGGTGATCACCGCGATCGAGGGCGCGGTGGGACTCTGCCAGACCCGACGTTCGGTGGCGCCGCTGGACCGGGTGATCGACGAACTGGCACGGTCGTGTGAGGCCGCACGGAGGGACGGATACCACGAGAAAACGACCGCGTAGTAGGTTTTCGCGCATGACTGCGTGCGGGCGAACACGATGACACCGGTCTACCGTTCGGTGCTCGGATCCGAGTTTGACCGGCTGCATCCCAATGTCGCCTGGCGATACAGCATCGATTCGACGTCGAACGTCGCCCAGATCTGCACCGGGATCTACGAGTCGGTCCACGTCAACGCGGCGCTGCCACCGCCGTTCATCTGGTACTACGGCAAGCGGAACGCCTTGCCCGCCAAGAGCAGTCGGATGGTGCCGTTCAGTCAGGGGCACTATTGCTACACCGACGAGCTGGGCCGCGAATCGCTGGCGGTGCTGCGCACCTTCAAATACACCGGCGGCGCACGCCACGTGAACTCGCTGCTGGTGGCGGGGCGTTCGGGACTCGTCGACTACTTCGGCGACGGCCCGGAGCTGCTCTATCCGATCGAGCCGTCGGTGACGCCGGCCGGTGAGCTGCTCCTGGAAAGCGGCCCGATGCGTTGGCTGCGTGGACCCAAGCTCGGAATGAGAGGCGTGTTCACCGCCGAGATGCGCTACCTCGAGGGCTGGGACCGCAAACGCGGCCGGTTCCACTGCGACGCGACCGTGCGCAACCCCGTGCTCGGGGAGCTCATCCACTTCCGTGGCTGGTTCACCGCCACCGACATCGCCTGCGAACTGCGTGACATCCCCGACGAGGCGTGGCCGCACACCCTGGTCGACCGCGAGGAATGAGCGCGACATGCCGAGTGATCGCGTGGGTTCGCTGTCCGGCCGGTTCGCGGGCGCGGTAGGTTCACTCACATGTCAGTGTCAGCCAATACAGAGTTCGACGTCGCGGCCCCGCCCTCGGTGGTGATGGAGGTGCTGCTCGATGTGGAATCGCTGCCCGAGTGGTCGTCTCCGCACAAGGGTGCAAAGATCCTCTCCGCGCATGCCGACGGGACGCCCGAACAGGTGCAGATGACGGTCGCGGCCGTCGGCGTCAACGACGACCAGACTGTCACCTACCAGTGGACCGACAACACCTGTACGTGGGATCTCGTCGAATCCAAGATGCTTTCCTCCCAGCACGGTGTCTACACCCTGACCCCGAACGGGGACGGCACGCACGTGAAGCTTGAGCTCGAGATCGACCTCAAGGTCAAACTGCCGGGGCTGCTGGTCAAACGAGGACAGAAGATGGCCGTGGACACCGCGAAGAAGGGCCTCACCGCGGAGTCGGAGCGACGCGCCAAGAGCTGAGCGGCGCCACGGGTCGCCGAACCCGGCGGGTCGGCGATCTCGGATCGTTGGCCCGAGCCGGGGACACGGGTCACCGCACCGGAGTACGGTCGCAGCACCATCGGAATCGTGCGCATCGGAATCTCGCGCAGTTCAACGCATAGGGGGCGGTTGTGATCCGAAATCATCGGTTGGTGGCACGGGCGGCGATCCTGGGGGTGGGCGGCGCGGGGGCGCTCTGGATCTCGGGTGTGGCCGCGCCGCCCGCGTCGGCGACGAACTGTGCGGCCGCCGACGGCCATGCGGTGCAACACATCGACGGCACCAGCGGGTGCGGGGCCCGCGCCGGCGCCGGGAGCACGGCCAGCGCCCAGGAGGCCGGCGGCGGGACCGCGGTGGCCGTCGCCGATCGGCGGGGCCACGCGACCGCGATCAATCAGCATCCCAATTCCACCGCCCTCGCCGGCGCCACCGGCGGCGGTACCGCCTATTCGATGACGACCGGTCCGGGTGCGGTGGCCATGGCGCAGGCGCGGGCGGGCGGCTATTCGGTGTCGATTGGCGGGTGGGGCGGCGAGGCCTTCGCGGGACGGCCCGGCGTGTTGTGCACCGGCGGCTTCGCCGTGGCCGCCGACACCAACACCGGCCGGGTGTGTCTGAAGTCCGGTGTGGTGAATCTGCACAACTGACGTAGCGGGGGATGTGCGCACGGCTCCCGCCAGTTCACCCTGACGTCACGTCTCGTTTGTGTCTGCGGCATATCGTGGGTGTGTGACCGAGCTACATGACCTCGAAACCGTCGGGCCGGATTTCAGCAAACTGAACGGCCGCGAAGCGCTCCAGCATCTTGTCGATCTGCATGACACCACCAACTTTGCGGTGAACGACGACGATGACGATGACCCGGTGCTGCTGACCCTGCCGGAACGTAATGTCGTCGACACCTGGCGTGAGGATTACCCCTACGAGGAGCGGATGAGTCGCCGTGAGTACGAGGTGACCAAGCGTCAGCTACAGATCGAGTTGCTCAAGTTGCAGAAGTGGTCCAAGCAGACCGGCCAGCGGCACCTGCTGGTGTTCGAGGGTCGCGACGCGGCCGGCAAGGGCGGCACGATCAAGCGGTTCAACGAGCATCTCAATCCGCGCGGTGCGCGGATCGTGGCGTTGGAGAAACCGTCGGAACGGGAGTCGACCGAGTGGTACTTCCAGCGTTACGTCCAGCATCTGCCGGCGGCAGGCGAGATGGTTTTCTTCGACCGGTCCTGGTACAACCGGGCCGGCGTCGAACGGGTCATGGGGTTCTGTACGCCCAGTCAGTACGACCAGTTCATCGCGCAGGTTCCCGCGTTCGAGAAAATGCTCGT
Source organism: Gordonia sp. (in: high G+C Gram-positive bacteria) (assembly GCA_047605505.1). Taxonomy (GTDB): domain Bacteria; phylum Actinomycetota; class Actinomycetes; order Mycobacteriales; family Mycobacteriaceae; genus Gordonia. The sequence goes on from JASGFO010000035.1 coordinate 11,404, forward strand.
CGACGACGGCATCAACCTGGTGAAGTTCTGGTTCTCGGTGAGCCCACTCGAGCAGCGCACCCGGTTCGCGATTCGCCAGATCGACCCGGTCCGGCAGTGGAAGCTCTCGCCGATGGACCTGGCATCGCTGGACAAGTGGGACGCCTATGGCGCCGCGAAGGAGGCGATGTTCGCGGCCACCGACACCGATATCGCGCCCTGGACCGTCGTCAAGAGCAACGACAAGAAGCGGGCCCGCCTCAACGCGATGCGGCATGTGCTCAGTCTGTTCGACTACAAGGGCAAGAACGCCGAGCTCGTCGGTTCCCCGGATCCGCTCATCGTCGGCCGCGGTATCGACATGATCGGGGAATGACCGCCTGGGCCGAGTGGGGCGAAGACCGGTAGCCTCGTCGCGTGCGGACGTTTCTCTCAGCCCTGCTGACCCTGATCGCGATGGCGGCGATCACTGTCGCGGTGCCGTCGATGTGGTTGAGTCAGCGTGTCATCGACGGCGATGGCTTTGTCGCGGTGGTGTCGCCGCTGTCCGGTGAGCCGGTGGTGCAGTCCTTCATCGCCGATGCGATCACCGAGCAGGCGGCGTCCCGGTCCGGTATCCCGGCGGCGAGCACGGTGATCCGTCCGCTTGCGGGCGCCTACACCCGCAGTGACCAGTTCACGGCCGACTTTGCCAAGCTCGTCGCCTCGCAGCATTCGCGGTTGTTCGACGAGCAGGCCGGCAACGAGTCCGCGGAGCTCGACATTGCGCCGATGATCAATGCCGCGCTCGAGATGTCGTCGTTGCCGTACCGGATTCCGGTCGAGCAGCAGGTTCTGGTGCCGCTGAGCAACGGTCCCTGGGTGGAGGTGGGTGCCTATCACCGTCTGGGGCAACAGCTCACGACAATCGCGTACGTCGCCGTGGCAGTTGCCGTGATCGCAGCGGCGGGGGCCCTGCTGATCGCCCGGCAACGCGGGACAGTGCTGGTGGGGCTGGGGATCGGCGCCCTGCTGGCCGCGGCCGCGTCGTGGGTGCTCGCGTTGAGTGCCGGCACCATCGTCGACCGCCAGGTCTTATCGCCGGACGACAGCGTGCGGTCGGGCAGCGGCGTGGAGGTCACCCACCTCGCCGTCACGGCCATCTCCGACGATCTGACCCGCTGGGCGATCGCCTCGGCGATCGCCGGGGCAATCATGGTGGTGGTCGGGATCCTGGTGCGGGCGCTGCGGGGCTGAGCGCCCTCACCGGATGGTCCGCGCCGGCGCTCGGCCACCGACAGGTGCCGACAGGTGGGCGTGGTCATCCGCCTGACTGGGCCGTGTCCAGCCGCTGCCACAGGAACTCGTAGGCGAGCGCCGACTTGAACGCCGCCTGCTTGTTGTCCGCGGCGCCGCCGTGACCACCCTCGAGGTTCTCGTAGTACGCGACGTCGTATCCGTACTCCTCCAGGCGCGCAACGAGTTTACGGGCGTGCCCGGGATGGACACGATCGTCGCGCGTCGACGTGGTCACCAGGATCGGCGGATACGGCTGCCCGGGGCGCACGTGCTGATAGGGCGAGTAGGCGCCCAGGTAGGCCCACTCCTCCGGGTTGTCGGGGTCACCGTACTCGGCCATCCAGGACGCGCCGGCCAACAGCAGGTGGTAGCGCGACATGTCGATCAGCGGGACCTGACACACCAAGGCGCCGAACAACTCCGGATACCGCGTGAGCATGACACCCATCAGCAGGCCGCCGTTGGAGCCGCCCTGCGCGCCGAGCTGCGCGGGCGTGGTGAACCCGCGCCGGACGAGGTCGGCGGCGACACCGGCGAAATCCTCGAAGGCCAGATGCCGCCCCGCCTTCTGCGCCTGCGTATGCCACGACGGCCCGTACTCCCCGCCGCCACGGATGTTCGCGATGACATAAATGCCGCCGCGCGCGATCCAGGCGCGCCCGGCAATCGCGAGGTAGCCCGGGGTCAGCGAGTTCTCGAAGCCGCCGTAGCCGTACTGCAGAGTGGGGCCCGACGTCACATCGGATCGCCGGATCACGAAATATGGGATCGCGGTGCCGTCTTCGGACGTCGCGAAGAACTGTTCGGCCACCACCGAATCCGCGTCGAAGAAGGCCGGGGTGGACTTGACGACGCGGGCCGTGCGGCCGGCATCGCCGTGCAACAACGATGGTGGTGTGGTGAACGACGTCGCCGACCAGAACACCTCGTCGCTCTCGTCCGGATCGGTGTCGAGGACCGAGACGGTGGCGAGCGCGGGCAGGCCGGGCTGGTCGACGACAGCCCACTCGCCCAGGGTGTGTACCGAGATCTCGGTCTGCACATCCCGCAGCATGGTCATGATGAGGTGAGATCGCGTATAGGCGAAGGACTGCAGACTCGTGTGCGCATCCGGGGTGAACAGCACGGTGTGGCTGCGGTCGCCGTCGAGGAAACGGGGATAGTCGAAGACGAGCAGGGAACCCGCCGGGCGTAGCGCGCCGTCGACCTCCCAGTCGGATCGGTTACGCACGAACAGCCAGTCGTGGCGGACCGAGACCGAGGCATCGGTGGGCACCTCGATGAGAATGGTGTCCGTGCCGCGCAGCTCATAGGCCAGCTCGTTGAAGAAGTCGGTGGCGCGGGAAACGAAATGCCGTTCATATCCCGGGGTATCGTCGTAGCCCGCGCTGACCGCGACGTCCTCGACGGCGCCCGCGAACACCGTCGGCGCGGCGTCGAGGGCGGTGCCGCGCGCCCACCGCTTGATCACCCGCGGATAGCCCGATGTGGTGAGCGCGCCCGCACCGTCCGGTTGCGGACCGAAATCGGTGCCGACGTAGACGGTGTCGCGATCGACCCACGACACCGACGATTTCGCCTCGGGCACGACGAAGCCGTCGGTGACCCATTCGCGGCGGGTCACGTCGAACTCCCGCACGACCGCGGCGTCGGCGCCGCCGCGGGAGAGGGAGATGAGGGCGCGGTCGTAGTCGGGGCGGCACATCGTCGCCGATTTCCAGACCCAGCGGGTGTCCTCGGCCTCGGCGAGCGCGTCGACGTCGATCAGCACATCCCAGTCGGGCGAGTCGGTGAGATAGGACTCGAGGGTCGTGCGCCGCCATAGGCCGAGGGGATGTGCAGCGTCCTTCCAGAAGTTGTAGAGATGCTCGCCGCGCCGCCGGACGTACGGGATGCGCTCGTCGGTGTCGAGGATCTCGAGCGCCTCGGCGTCGAGTTCGGCGAAGCGCGGCGACGCCGTGAACTCGGTCAGCGTCGGATCGTTGTGGGCCCGGACCCATGTCAGGGAGTCGTCGCCGCTGATGTCCTCCAGCCACCGGTAGGGATCGTCCGGGGTGTTCACGTTTGGTCCCTTTCGCTGAGGTGATTGAGGATGTCGGTGAGATCGGGGGAGGGCATGATCGTCACGCGGTCCGGCAGGTCGAGGGCCGAGATCCGGGTGATCCGGTCGCGGTACCAGTGATAGACGTTCGGTGACACCGGCCAGCCGCCGTCGGCAGACAGTTCACCCGCGAGCTGCGCGATCGTGCCGATCGTGAGCACGGCGTCGACCGACGAGATGAGATGCATGATGGTGACGTTGCGGTTGGGGACGGCGAACACCACGCCGTAGGGCGCGTCCTGGCCGAACACCTGCGCCGTCAACCGGGCCATGTTGAGCACCTTCGACGAGGTGAACACCGAGTTGCCGGTGACGACGGCAATCGAGCCGTCGGAGTCGACGGAGTCGAGGGGCTCGGCGTCGGTGTTGGCCTGCCCCACCCGGAACAACAGGTCCAGATCCAGCTTCTCGGCCCGATCGCCGTCGAGGTAGGACACCATCTCGGGGAAGTCGAGACAGAGCACCGCCTCGAGATCGTCGGCGACCGGCCGGGAATAGCGGGACAGGTCGATGTCATAGTGCCGCAATGATCCGACCGGCAGGATTCGGGTGCGGATCTGGGCGAGGAGCTGGGAGGGTGTCAGCTCGTCGACGGTCGGGGGAGGCGACAGCCGGGCCAGGGTACCGAAGTGGTGGCTGATGATGGCCTGCCAGTCCGCGTGCGGGGACTGCCGGCAGGCGGCGACCACGTTGTCGAGGGCGAGTCGTCTCCCGTCGGCGCCGAGTAGGTCGGTGCCGGTGTCGTCGACGGTGACCTCCACGCCGTGTCCGGCAAGGACGGCCTGGGCCTGCGCACGGATCCAGGCGACCTCGTCGACGCCGATGCCGTCGAAGACCGGATCCGGGGCGCCACCGGCCGCGGGCGGGAGAGCAGATGATCGTCGCCGGCGGAACAGACCCATGCGGTCACGGTAGACCTCCGGTATGCCCGCCGTGCGGCCGAGGCGGGCCTACCGCGCACGGTGCCGGTCTGCGTTGCCCGGGAGAACCGCCGAGGCTCTGCGCCGCGGTGCCGCCGCGTCGTAGGGTGGAGGCCGTGGCTGAACACTTTGAAACAGTTGTCCTGGGTGCTGGTCCAGGTGGGTACGTGGCCGCGATCCGGTCCGCCCAGTTGGGCAAGAAGACCGCCGTCATCGAGGAGAAGTACTGGGGCGGTGTGTGCCTGAACGTCGGCTGCATCCCGTCGAAGGCGCTGCTCCGCAATGCCGAGCTGGCGCACATCTTTCACCATCAGGCCAAGACCTTCGGGATGTCCGGGGACGTCACCTTTGACTTCGGGGCCGCGTTCGACCGCAGCCGTAAGGTCAGCGAGGGCATCGTCAAAGGCGTCCACTACCTGATGAAGAAGAACAAGATCACCGAGATCGACGGCTTCGGCGTCTTCACCTCGCCGACAAGCATCAGCGTCGGCGATCGGGAGATCACCTTCGACAATGTCATCATCGATACCGGCTCCACGGTCCGGCTGCTGCCCGGCGTGGAACTGTCCCAGAACGTCGTCACCTACGAGACCCAGATCCTCACCCGCGAGTTGCCCGGCTCCATCGTCATCGTCGGCGCCGGCGCGATCGGCATGGAGTTCGGCTATGTCCTCGCCAACTACGGCGTCGACGTCACCATCATCGAATTCATGGACCGGGTGCTGCCCAACGAGGACATCGACGTCTCCAAGGCCATCGCCAAGGAATACAAGAAGCTCGGCGTCAAGGTCCTCACCTCCACCGGCGTCCAAACCGTCACCGACAACGGCGATTCCGTGGTCGTCACCTACAAGGACAAGAAAGGCACCGACGGTTCGGTGACCGTCGACAAGGTCCTCATGTCGGTCGGTTTCGCCCCGCGCGTCGACGGCTTCGGCCTGGAGAAGACCGGGGTTGCCCTGACCGAACGCGGCGCCATCGCGATCGACGATCACATGCGCACCAACGTCCCCGGGATCTACGCGATCGGCGACGTCACCGCGAAGCTGCAGCTCGCCCACGTCGCCGAGGCACAGGCCGTTGTCGCCGCCGAGACCATCGCCGGTGCCGAGACCATGACGCTGGGCGACTACCGCATGATGCCGCGCGCCACCTTCTGCCAACCGCAGGTCGCATCCTTCGGGCTCACCGAGGCCCAGGCCCGCGACGAGGGCTACGACGTGAAGGTGTCCACGTTCCCGTTCAGCGCCAACGGCAAGGCCCAGGGCCTGGCCGAGACCGCAGGCTTTGTCAAACTGATCACCGATACCACCAACGATGAGCTGATCGGCGGACATCTGGTGGGCGACAACGTCTCCGAGATGCTGCCCGAGCTGACCCTGGCCCAGAAGTGGGATCTCACCGCGAAAGAGCTGGCCCGCAACGTCCACACCCATCCGACGATGAGTGAGGCACTGCAGGAGACCTTCCACGGCGCGATCGGCCACATGATCAACCTGTAGCGCGGCGCGGTCGGCGCGGTGCTCAGCCCTGGGCCATCACCTTGTTCACCGCGGCGGCGAAGAAGGACCGGAACGCGGACTCGTCGGGCCGGGTGCCGTTGGCGTTCACGCTGACCGTGTAGCCCTTGACCGAGGCGATGCCCACCAGGGAGGTGATCGACACGGCTCCGCCGACCGTCACCCGCTGGCGCATCGCGAGCACGTCGGCGACGGGAGCGTCGGTGGCGACCGGTGCCAGCACCTCGGTGGTCGCCGCGGCCTGTCTGCCGGCCGCGACGCCGCCGGTGAAGGAGATCCGGAAGTCCGCGCATTCACCCGCCTGCCGTCGGCTCTCCCGGACGTCGGTGGGCTGCGCGACGAGCGCCTCGGCGAGACCCTCGCCCTGCCCGCGGATCGCGACGAGCAGGCCGAGCTCGTCGGGATCGGTGTCGGGGAGCTTCTGCAGGTTGCCGCAGGTGGCCGGGGTGATGGTGGCGCCGGCGAGGGCGTCGGTCAGATTGTCCATGATCTGCTGGACCTGGCTCGGTGGGACCGGGGTGACGGTGTATCCGGTCGGCACCTGCTCGGCGGTCAGCACGAGTTGCCGGACCCGGGCCGCACTGGCGCGCGCCGACGTCGAGGTCGGCGACGTGGAGGTGGTGACCACCGGGGTCGATGAGTCCACCGGCTCCGAGTCGGCCGATCCGTCCTCTCCGCACCCGGTGATCACCGCCGCGATCACCGCACCCGAGACAAACCCGGCGGCCCCCTGCCTGAACCGTCTGCGCATGTCATCTCCCCCTTGATTCGGTGTCGGATGTATCGCGCTGAGCGTACCGGGCGCACGCTGGTGGCCGGGCCACCTCCGCGCAACGGGCGTCACATGTCAGGCGACTGCCACGGCCGGCCACCGGCGCAGGAAGTCGCCAGTGCAGGTCGTCTGTCGCGGTGGTCAGAGATGCGAGGGTATCGACCACTATTCTCGACCGGGATGTCGGCAGTCGCGCGGAGGTGGACGCCGCCGGGACGTCTCGACCTGCGGATGACGGTCGGTCTGCACCGGCGGGGCAGTGGCGATCCCGCGTTCCGCTACGGGACCGACGGGTCGGTGTGGCGCGCCGTCGCAACCCCGGACGGGCCCGGGACCCTCACGATGCGCGTCGAGGACGGGCAGGTCGCGGGCCGCGCGTGGGGTCCGGGAGCGGACTGGCTGCTCGACACCATGCCGGATCTGCTTGGTGGTCAGGATGATCCGGAATCGATGCCGGTCCACGACGATGTCGTCGGGGCGCTGATCCGGCGAACTCCGGGGCTGCGGATCGGTCGCTCACAGCGTGTGTGGGAGGCGCTCGTCCCGGCGATCCTCGAGCAGAAGGTGGTGGGGGCCGAGGCCTGGCGGGCCTGGCGGTATCTGCTGCGGCGCTTCGGCGAGCCCGCGCCGGGCCCCGTCCCGGCCGAGATGCGCGTACCGCCGCCGGCGGATCGCTGGGCCGCGATCCCCTCCTGGGAGTGGCACCGCAGCGGGATCGAACCGGTGCGGATGCACACGGTACGCGGCGCCACGTCGCTCGACGTCGAACGGCACGCCGACCGCCTCGACGTCCTGCGCGGCGTGGGGCCGTGGACCGTCGCCGAGACCCGCGCCCGCGCCGTCGGGGATGCCGACGCCGTACCGGTCGGCGACTATCACATCCCAGGACTCGTCGGCCTCACCCTGGCCGGCCGCGCCGTTGACGACGATGGCCTGCTCGAACTCCTGGAACCCTATGCGGGACATCGGTATCGGGTGATTCGGATGATCGCGCTGGCGGGCCAACGGGCGCCGCGCCGCGGCCCCCGGATGAGCGTGCGGGACTACCGGGAGATCTAGCGAGAGGTACGTACTGGGCCCGGCCTGCGCCGCCCGCGACCGCTCATTGCCGCTCGCCCGCATTGCGGCCGTCCTCGGTCAACGACCACCCGAGGTGCTTGGGCGTGCGGATCACGAGGGAGCGGTCGTCGATCGTGAGGTCGGGGGCGGTCCGCTCGATCACGGCCTCGACGCGGTGGATGTCGGCCGAGGAGCGCAACCACATCGCCATCACGATGTTGTGCGTGCCGACGGTCCGGGTGAGCAGCCGCAGATCGCGCAGCGTCGACAGGCGGGCGATTGCGGTGTCCATCGAGCGGGCCGACGCGCGCAGGAAGAACCACGCGTACGCCGGACTCCCCGAGTAGCGGCGCGCCACCTCGGTGCGGATCGTGACATCCCCGGAGGTGAGCAGCTCGTAGAGCGCGGCGCGCGCCCGGTCGGTGCTGATGCCGGACATGGTCGCGATGTCGACGGGTCCCGCCCGTCCGTTGCGGATCAGTGCGCCGACGACCGCGTCCCGCTCGGTCGGCGTCAGGTTCGCCGGCCGATGCGGTGGGCGTGGCGCACTCGCCTCGATCAGGGCGGTCGCCTCGTCAGCGGACAACTCGCGGAGTTCCCAGCTCCGCGCGTCCCGGACCACCTGGGTGACCAGGTGTGTCCGCGTGGCCTTCATCGTGTCGAGTGCCGACATGTCGCGGACGATGTACTCGGCCAGGGAGTCCTCATCGAGGCTCGCGACGGTCGCGACGATGTCTCGTCCGCCGATGGTGAGGTCGATGGTGGCCGTCTCGGGGTCCTGCATCAGGGCGGCCGCGATGGTGTCGGTACTACCTGGGGGACAATCGATTTCGACGATCGCCAGGCGCAGTGTGGTGCGGTAGCTGACCACCCAGGCGAGTCCGCTGCCGGTGAGTCGCCGCCAGCGGCGGGCGACCGTGACGGGGTCGCGGCCCAGCACGGCCCCCACCGTCTTCCAGGTGGCGCGCGGCGCGACCTGGAGTGCGTTGATGAGCCGGCGATCCTCCTCGGTGAGCGGCTCCGACGGGGCTGCGTCATTACTGCGCATATGCCCGCCGGGTGCGAAGAAGCTGGAGGTGGCGACCCAATATGGCGGCGTAGCGGGCATCTGACCGGCGCAGATGCCGCGTATGTCGATCATTGCAGGTACCCCAACAGCCAGTCGTCCTGCCGCTGATGTCGGCAGATTTTCGAGGAACCACCATGTCGATAAAATCCTTTCTCAGCTCTCGAGGCGGCGTCGGCCTCGAACCCGGTAATCAGACAAACAGGGCGGTTGCGACCGCTGCTGTCCTGGCACTCATCATTGTGATCGTCGTCCAATTCATCGGCAGCGCAACGATCGGTATCGGCCGCGCGGAAATCACCCTGTTTCCGATGGTGTGGGCACTGCTCGCGGGTGGCCTGATCTCGGCGCAGCGTTTTCGGCCGCTCAGCGAGCGCGCGCAGGCGGCGGCGGAGAGCGTGATGGCGGTGGCGGTGATCTTCCTGGTGGCGCGCCTGGCCTTTACCGTCGGCCCGAACATCGGCACCCTCTTCGACGCCGGCCCGGCGCTGTTGCTGCAAGAATTCGGGCATCTCTTCGGGACGGTGCTCCTGGCCCTGCCGATCGCGGTGCTGCTGCGGATGGGCCGCGCCACCGTTGGGGCGACGTTCTCGGTGGATCGGGAGCCGTCGATCGGTATTATCGCCGAACGGTACGGGCCGAGCTCGGACGAATATCGCGGTGTGCTGTCGATGTATGTCTTCGGCACGATCTTCGGCGCGCTGATCGTCACGTTCCTGGCGTCGCTGGTCACGTCCTTCGATTTCTTCGATCCGCTGGCCCTGGCGATGGGCGCCGGCATCGGATCGGGGTCGATGATGGCGGCCGCGGCCGGAGCCATCGCCGACGCGCATCCCGAGCAGGCCGACGCGGTGCTCGGGATGGCGGCGACCTCCAACCTCATCACCGGTGTCCTCGGAACCTACGTCGGTGTGTGGATCGCGCTGCCGCTGGCGGACTGGCTGTACCGCAAACTGACCCGCACCGGCAAGGTTCCGCGCCCCGAAGCCGTCGCCGCGCAGTCGGTTCCGGCCACGAACGCGGTCGCCGATACCGAGCTGACCGACACCGACGCCGAGATCCTCGACGCCCCCGCGGAATCGGCACCGGTGGGCATGATCCCGGCCTTCGCAGTCCTCTTCGTCCTGTCCCTGGTGGCGACGGCCATCACTGCCAAGGGGCTGTCGGTAAGCCTGGTGGTTGGACTGGTGATCGTGACCGCGGTCGCCGCCGCCGGAATCCTCGCGAACCGCTACATCCGATTCATCCCCGCCGTCATCTTGACCACGCTGATCGGGACGCTGCTGTCGGTGCCGGTGTCGCCGGTCGACGATGTCCTCGGTGAGCGGGTCGCCACCCTCGACTTCCTGTCCATGTGTGCGGTCGTGCTGGCCCTTGCCGGGCTCAGCCTCGGCACGAAACTCCCGCAGCTCCGGTCGATCAGCTGGCGCATCGTCCCGGTGGGCCTGGTCGCGGTCATCGCGTCCTTCCTGCTGTCGACCATCATCGCCGAGTTCACCCTCGGCGCGTGGTGACGCCACCCCATCCGCCTGCGACGGTTGATCGCAGCAGCGAAAGGAATACCATGTCCACAGATTTCCGGGAGCCCGAGGCGAGGATCTCGCCGGCGCGGCTCGACGCACTACGGTCGACGGCCATCGCCGCCGCTGAGCGGCACGGGCCCGAGTTGCGGGCGATCAGCCACGAGATCCACGCCCATCCGGAACTCGCCTTCGCGGAACATCACGCCGCCGAACTCATGGCGCGAACCCTCGAATCGCACGGATTCACCGTCACCCGCGGCGCCTATGGCGTCGAGACGGCCGTCGAGGCCGTTGTCGGCGACGGCGAATTCCGGGTGGTGCTGTGCGCCGAGTACGACGCCCTGCCCGAACTTGGGCATGCATGCGGGCACAACGTGATCGCCGCGATCGGCCTGGGGTCGGCGCTGATCCTGGCCGAGGTGGCCGATGAGCTGGGACTGCAGGTGGTGTTGCTGGGCACCCCGGCGGAAGAACACGGCGGCGGAAAATGCGCGCTGCTGCGGGCCGGGGCCTTCGAAGGGGCGACGATCTCGAGCATGGTTCATGGTGGCGCCGCGGAATCCGAGGTGAGCGCGGCGCGGGTGAGCATGCAGTGCGTCGACCGATTCGACGTCACGTTCCTGGGCCGGCAGGCGCACGCGGCCGCCGCACCGTTTGAGGCCATCAACGCCGGTGCGGCCGCCACCATTGCCCATGTCGCGGTGGGGCTGCTGCGCCAGCAACTGCGCGACGGAATCCGGTTGTCGGTGATCACCACGTCGGCCGGAACCGTCACCAATATCGTGCCCGGCCGTGCGGAACTGTCGGTCGAGGTGCGCTCGCGTGACCTCGCGGAGATGCTTTCGGTGAAGGAACGCGTCCTGGCCTGCATGGCGGGCGCGGCACTGGCCACCGGGTGCGAATGGTCGCAACGGCGCGCCGAACCCCGCTATCTCAACGTCGTCCCCGATGACACCTTGGCGGCAGCATGGGACCGCAACCTCGCGGTGGTGGGGCGCCGGATCGACCCCGAGCTCGACGCCCGTAGCGGATCGACCGACATGGGCAATGTGTCCCACGTGGTTCCGAGCCTGCACCCCATCCTGACCTTCGCAGGCTCCACCGCACCGCCGCACACCATCGAGTTCGCGAGCGATGCGATCGGTGCCGGCGCCGATCAGGCCGTCATCGACGGCGCACTCGTCCAGGCGCTCATGGTCATCGACGTCGTGGCCGATCCCGACCAGCGCGCCGACCTGCTACGTCGCGCCGCCGAACGTCCTGCCGGCGCAACGCGGATCGATCAGGACCTGGACTGACGGAGCCGGTCCGATCGGCTAGGCCGGGCTAGCCTCAATACCGTTCAGTTAGGCTTACATGGGTGTAGTTTGGTTGTATGCCCA
>JASGFO010000036.1:0-22545 GCA_047605505.1 Gordonia sp. (in: high G+C Gram-positive bacteria)
GCATCGCGACCTGGATGCGCTCGGCGAGGTCGGGCAGCTCGTTGATCGCGACGATCCCGCGGTGGGCGCGCGGGATCAGGCCGAAGTGGATGGTCTCGGGATCCCCGAGGCTGCGGCCCTCGGCCACCTTCATCGGGTCGATGTCGCCGACGAGGTCGGCGACCGAGGTGTCCGGGGTCGCGAGTTTCTCGCTGTAGCGCTGCGTGCGGTGGCGCCATTCGATCGGCAGGTCGTCGAGGAGGTTGGCGGCCCTGCGGATCGACGCGGGGGTGATCGGCTCGTACGGGTGCTCGCCGAGCTCGGAGCCCGCGATCACCGGCGTCCACTCGTCGAGCAGGCCGGCCAGGGTCCGCAGGATACGGGTCTTGCCCTGACCGCGTTCGCCGAGCATCACCACGTCATGACCGGCCAGCAGGGCCCGCTCGAGCTGCGGGATGACCGTCGCCTCGAAACCGACGATGCCCGGCCAGGGATCACTGCCCGATCGCAGCGCCGCCAGCAGATTGCGCCGGATCTCGTCGCGCACACTGAACTGGACATGCCCGCTCGCGCGCAGTTCACCGAGCGTGCGCGGGGATGGATGACGGGTTTCGGTGGTCGCCGACCCACCGGGGGTCACGGCGGCGCCGGTGAAGTCCTCTGCCACCCGATCCACGGTACGCCGGGACCGTGCAATCAGCTGCCGGACACCCCGCCGCATGGTGAACCCTTTGGTTGACGAGGCTCGGCGCTCCACCGACCGCGCCGGCCGACGACAAACGGCCGCGCACTCGATGAGTGCGCGGCCGCTGCGCGGTCTGCCCCTGCGGGCGTCTGCCTTCTCGGGCTCACGGCCCGACGGGCACGTCCCCCCGCAAGGTGATCCGGTGCATCACCCGCCGCGCGTCGCCGTAGTCGCGGTTGGCGTAGTGCAGGGTGTTCCGGTTGTCCCACAACACGAGATCACCGAGCCGCCACCGATGCCGGACGATGTGCTCGGGCCTGGTCAGATGCGCGTAGAGGAGATCCAGGATGCCCCGGCTCTCGGCGTCGGAGACACCCTCGATGTGCGAGGTGAAACCGGGATTGACAAACAGCGCCTTGCGGCCGGTCTCCGGATGGACCCGCACCACCGGATGGCTGACGGGCTTCAGCTCGGTGACTTCCTTGCCGTCCCAGAGGTTTCCGCGGCCGCTGCGGCGCTGCTTGAGGTAGTAGCCGAATTCCCGGGCGCCGTCGTGGACGGCGCGGAGCCCGTCGACGAGCCGTTGCACCGGTGCCGACAGCGACCGGTACGCGAGCTCGGCGTCGGCCCAGTTGGTGTCACCGCCGGTGCGGGGCAGCACCACCGGTCGCAGGATCGAACCGAGCGGCGGGCGCGGCATGAAGGTGACGTCGGTGTGCCAGACGTCGGCGAAGCCGTTGTCGGCGCTGTCGAGCGAGTACACCTCGCGGGGCACGTCACCGGAGTCCCACACCGGATGACCGACCGTGAGATCGCCCAGCCGACGCCCGAATTCGATGTGCGCGGCGTCGTCGAGATGCTGGTCACGCAGGACGATCACCTTGCGGTCGACGAGCGCCGCGCGGATCCCACGGATCTCGGCGTCGGAGGCATGGGCGACGTCGACACCACGGATCTCCGCCCCGAAATCGGGCCCGAACTCGTCGATGTCGAATTGCCTGGAGACCTCAAGCGAGACGGTCATCGGTGCACCTGTCCTTTCCCTGAACGGTGGTTGGTCGCGGATCGGCCGACCGGCCGGTTACGCGGCGGCCTGTTTGACCGCGGCGGCGATCTCGGTGCGCAGCACCGTGTATTCGGGTGAGTCGCGGATCTCCTCGGGGGTCACGCCGGTCCGGGGGATCGGCGAGGTGATGTCGAGTGCCACCCGACCGGGGCGGCGGGTCAGCACGACGATCCGCGAGCCCAGGAATGCGGCCTCGTCGGCGCTGTGGGTGACAAAGACATTGGTCCGGCCCAGGGCCGCGCCCACCGACCGCACATCCTCCTGCAACGTCTCACGCGTGAGCGCATCGAGCGCCGCGAAGGGCTCGTCCAGCAGCAGCAACGACGTCTCCGCCGCCAGTGCCCGCGCGATCGCGACCCGGTGCTGCTGTCCGCCGGAGACCTCCCAGATGCGCCGGGATGCCGTGCCGGACAACCCGACCCGCTCGAGCAGTTCCGCGCGGCGGCGGGGTCGGTCGGCGCGCGAGACCCCCGCATACTTGAGGGCCAGATCGATGTTCCCGCCGACGGTCCGCCAGGGGAACAGCCGGGGCTGCTGGAAGACCACCCCGGAGCTGTGGCCGGGCACCGGGGCCGCCCCCGACACCGTCACCTCGCCTGCGGTGGGCTTCTCGAAGCCGGCGATCAGGCGCAGCAGCGTCGACTTGCCGCACCCGGACGCGCCGACGAGAACCAGGAACTCGCCGGGTGCCACGTCCAGATCGACCGGCCCGACGGCCGTGGTGGCACGATCACCGGAGCCGTACCGCTGGGTGACCTGATGGAGCCGGATGCCGCCGGTCGCATCGGTGTCCGGTGCGGCGGCAGGCGGCACGGGGACGGACGTGATCTCAGGGGGTTTGGTCGAGGACACCGGGGAGTCCCTTCGTGTAGATGGCCTTCTGGAAGACGGTCAGCGCCGGTGCCGACGGGATCTGCTGCTGTCCGGCGAGGAACTGCGCTCCGCTGTGCAGGTTCTCGGCGATGTTGCCGGGGTGGCCGTCGGTACCCAGCCACGTCGGCGAGGTGAGCTCGGCGGCGGTCAGGAAGATGCCCTGGCCGAGCTGCCCGGCGGCGTCCTCGGCTGTTGTCCCCAGCTGTGCGGCAACGGCTTTCGCCGCCGCCTGGGGATCCTCGTGGATGAGCTTGAGAGCGCGCGCCTGCACCTGCCGCCAGGTGTCGACGACCTCGGGATGCTGCCCGGCGAACTCGGTGGCGACGACACCGAGGTCCAGGGTCGGCTTGCCGCCGGCGGCGAGCTGCCGGCTGGTGATCAGGGTCTTGCCGGTCTTGCGCAGTTCGTCGAGGGTGGGCAGCCAGGTGTAGACGGCGTCGACGTCGCCACGCTGCCACGCGGCCAGCGAGGCCTGCGGCTGCAGATCGATGAGGTTGACGTCGGACGCGCTGAGCCCAGCCTGTTCGAGCGCCGCGAGCAGACTGTAGTGGGCGGTGGAGGCGAAGGCCGTCGCCACCCGCTTGCCGCGCAGATCGGCGACGGTGTTGATGTTCGTGCCGTTGCGGGCCACGAGTGCCTCGTTGTCGCCGGCGACGTCGAGCACGAAGGCCACCTGATACGGGATGTTCAGTGGTGCCGAGAGGCCCCGGGCCACCGGGCTGGAACCGATGGCGCCGAAGTCGATCTGGCGGGCGATGAAGGCCGTGTTGATGTCGGCGCCGGAATCGAACTTGGTCCACTTGATGTTGTAGTCGGGCAGCGCCTCCTCGAGCCACCGGTTGTTCTTGACGATGAGGTCACCACTCGGGAACGACTGGTAGGCAAGGCGAATCGTGGGCTTGTCGCTGTCGGCACCGGACCGGTCCACCGAGCAGCCGGCGACGACGAGCGCCAGGATCCCGGCCACGACGGCCAGCACCAGCGGCAACGAACGTCTCTTCCGGTGAGTGTGAGTTGTCATGTCTGTCATGCCTTTCCACGCCAGGGCACCACACGGTGCTCGATGACGCGCAGGATCGCGTCGATGATGAGCCCGGACAGGCCGATGAGGGCAATGCCCACCAGCACGACCGGGGTGTTGTTGTAGTTGCTTGCGTCCTTGACGACGCCGCCGATACCCGGGATTCCGTTGAAGAGCTCGGCGGCGACCACCGACGAGTAGGCGATGCCCACCGACAGGCGAATTCCGGTGAAGGTCTCGGGCAGCGCCGCCGGGATCACCACGTCGGCGAGGACCTCCCGACGGGAGGCCCCGAGCGCCCGGGCGGCCTCGATCAGGGCCAGCGGGGCGGCGCTGACGGCGGCCGTGGTGGCCACGGCGGCCGGCGGCAACGCCGACAACGCGAGCAGGGTGACCTTGGGGGCCTCGTCGATGCCGAGCCAGATGACGAGCAGGAAGAAGTAGGCAAGCGGCGGCAGCGCGCGCAGGAAGGTCAGCCACGGCTCGAGCAGACGCCGCAGCCACGGCACCGATCCCATCGCGACGCCGAGGAGGACCCCGGCCGCGACACCGATCACGACGCCGATCCCCACCCGCCGCAAGGTCATGTACAGGTGTTCCCACCAGTAGTATCCGCCGTATCCGATGGCGCCGTCGTGGGTGGTGGAGAGGTCGACGAACGCACTCCACACGGTGCCGAGCCGGGGCACGAAGGTCTCGCTCCAGATGCCGCTGACCGCGACGAGCTGCCAGGCGATGCCGAAGAGCAGCACCGAGAGCAGTGGCAGACCGACCTGCGCACCGAGGCGATGCACGATCGACCTGCCCCCGGCCTGTTCACCGTCGGGCTCACCACCCGGCTCCGTGTCCGGGGTGAGGTCTACAAATGATGTCACCGGTACTGTCTAGCGCCGGGTCGGCGCCGCGACCATCTTTTGCCTCATCGTGAGCGAATGGCGGGGTGCGATGTGACAATTCGCCACCGGGTGTGCCGCGGCCCGGCCGTTCCCGATCCGGAACTGCCGTTGCCACTGCCACCGGTGCAACAACTATTCTTCCGGGATTTTTCCCGGCCCGGTGACCGGCGGGGACACCGCAGGTCAGCGGTGCAGTCCCAGCCACAGCGCAAGGCCCAGGCCGCCGACGCCCACGGCGACGCGCAGCGGTTCGGCCGGCAGGATCGTGACCACCGGCGGTCCGCACCAGCCACCCGCGAAGCAGCCCAGCGCCATGGCCGCGGCGGCCACCCAGTGCACGGGCCCGAAGATCGCGAAGCCGATCGCGGCCACCAGGTTGGCGATGCCGAGCAGCAGCGACTTCAGCAACGACGCCCGCCACAGCGGCTCGGTGGTCACCACCAGGGCCAACGCCAGGATGATGATGCCCGCACCGGCCCCGAAGTAGCCGCCGTAGACCGAGACCAGGCACACCCCGACGAGCCAGACGCCGAGCCGGTCGGTGTGCCGGGCGGCGAGCGCACGCAACCACGGCTGGATCAGCAGGGCCACCGCGGCCACGGCGACGAGGACGGGCACCACGATCTCGAAGGTGCCCGGCGGCGCCATCAGCAGGATGAGGGCACCGATCGTGCCGCCGAGCAGCGCGGCGATCATCCCGAGGTACAGGCGCCTGCGGTCGCCGTCGAGCAGTGCCCGACCCGATTGCCCCATGCTCCCGACACCGACACTGACCAACGCGACGGTGTTGGTGACATTGGCCGCGATCGGGTTCAGTCCGACGGCCAGCAACGCCGGATAGCTCACCAACGACGCCATGCCCGAGACGTAGCCGATGAGTCCGGCACCGAAGCCCGCGACCGTCAGCAGGATGAGCTCGGCGACGCTCACCGCCGCGGGTCCGAGCGATCAGTGGGCGAAATGGCGGGCCCCGGTGAGGTAGAGCGTGACGCCGGCCTCGGCGGCGGCCTCGATGACCTCGTTGTCGCGGATCGAGCCACCGGGCTGCACGACGGCCGTGACACCGGCGTCGATCAACACCTGCAGACCGTCGGGGAACGGGAAGAACGCGTCCGACGCGGCAACGCTGCCGACCGCGCGCTCACCGGCGCGTCGCACGGCCAGATGGGCGGAGTCGACGCGGTTGACCTGTCCCATGCCGACACCCACCGAGGCGCCGCCGGATGCCAGCAGGATCGCATTGGACTTGACCGAACGGCAGGCCCGCCAGGCGAACTCGAGGTCCGCGAGGACGTCGGGGTCGGCCGGTGCACCGGCCGCGAGGGTCCAGGTTGCCGGGTCGTCGCCTGCGGCGTCGAGGATGTCGCGCCGCTGCATCAGCAGCCCCCCGGAGATCGGGCGGATCTCCGTGCCGGCCCGCTGCGGCGGGGATGCACGCAGGATGCGGATGTTCTTCTTGCGCTTGAGGACCGAGAGCGCGGAGTCCTCGAAGTCGGGGGCCACGATGACCTCTGTGAAGATCTCGGCGACCTGCTCGGCCATCGCGACGCTGATCACCGTGTTCGCGGCGATCACGCCGCCGTAGGCGCTGACGGGATCGCAGGCGTGCGCCTTGCGGTGGGCGTCGGCGACGTCGGTGCCCACCGCGATTCCGCAGGGGTTGGCGTGCTTGATGATCGCGACGGCGGCGCCGTCGAAGTCGTGCGCGCTGCGCCAGGCGGCGTCGGCGTCGGTGTAGTTGTTGTAGCTCATCTCCTTGCCGTGCAGCTGCTCCGCGGCGGCCAGTCCACCGGCGGAGAAATTTGAAAGGTAGAGCGCCGCAGCCTGATGCGGGTTCTCGCCGTAGCGCAGCACCGCGGAGCGCGTCCACGTCGCACCGGTCCATTCGGGAAAGGCCGTGTCCGCTTCCGGTGACGCGACCGCTTCGGACAGCCAGGAGGCAACGGCCACGTCGTAGTCGGCGGTGTGCCGAAAGGCCTTGGCCGCCAGCTGGTGCCGCTGGGCGAGCGAGAAGCCGCCGGCTGCCGCCGCATCGATCACGGCGGGGTAGTCCGCCGGGTCGACGACGACGGCGACGCTCGGGTGGTTCTTGGCGGCGCCGCGCACCATCGACGGCCCGCCGATGTCGATCTGCTCGATGCACTCGTCGGGGGCCGCCCCCGAGGCCACCGTCTGCGTGAACGGGTAGAGGTTCACCACCACGAGATCAAATGGGGCGACACCGAGTTCGGTGAGCTGCTCGACGTGCGCAGGCTTGCGGGAATCGGCCAGGATGCCCGCGTGCACACTCGGGTGCAAGGTCTTGACACGGCCGTCCAGACATTCCGGAAAGCCCGTCAGCTCGGCCACCTCGGTCACCGGAATACCTTGTGCGGCAATAGTCTTGGCCGTCGATCCGGTGGAGACCAGTTCCACCCCGGCCGCATGCAGGGCCGTCGCGAGCGCGTCGAGGCCGCTCTTGTCGTAAACGCTGACCAGGGCGCGCCGAAGGGGGCGGCGGGTCGCGTCGGTACTCGATGCGTTCACGGAATGTGGGCCTTTCGTCCGTCGATGACAACTCCACGGGTGACGAGGTCCGTCACCACGTCGGCGAGCAGGATGCGCTCGACCGATTTGATGCGTTCGTGCAGGGATTCCTCGGTGTCCCCGGGCTCCACCGCGACGGGGACCTGCGCGAGGACCGGACCGGTGTCGACGCCCGCGTCCACCAGGTGCACCGTCGTCCCGGTGACGCGGACGCCGTAGGCCAGGGCGTCGGCGACCGCGTGGGCGCCGGGAAAGGCCGGGAGGAGTGCCGGATGCGAGTTCACGATCCGGTCGGCGAAGCGCTCGATGAACCGCGGTCCGAGGATCCTCATGAAACCGGCGGTCACGATCCAGTCGGGGTCGACGGCGGCGGCCGCCGCGCACAGGGCCACGTCCCACGCCGCCCGGTCCGGGTGGTCGGCGGGCCGGCATCGCCCGAGCGGGATGCCCGCGGCGACGGCGATGTCGGCGGCCGGGCAGTCGCGGTCCACGATGAACGCCGAGACGGTGAAGGGGGAATTCGGCGTGGCGGCCCGGGCGAGCAGGGCCTGCGCCAAGGTGCCGGCTCCCGACGCCAGGACCACGACCGATCGACGTCGCACGACCGACGACGGGTTCTCAGGGCCGGCGGGATTCACGCAGTCGACACTAGTGGGCAGACGCGCACCGACCGACGCCGGGTACGCACCGTCCTGCCCCCAGCCCTAGGTCTCCTCGGCCGCGTCCAGGGGGCCATCGGGACCGACCGGGTCCGCCGGGAGATCGGGATCGTCGGGATCGGCCGGATACCCCGCCGACACCGCTGCGGGTTCCGGGACCGGGTCGGATTCGTCGACGGGACCGGGATCGCCGACGGCCGCCCACTCGTCCTCGATCTCGCCGCCGTGATCGTCGTCGGTGCCGAGCTCGTCGTCCGTCCCGGACACCTCCGCGCCGAGATCCTCCGCGCCCGCGCCATCCGGGTCCAGATCATCCGGGTCCAGATCATCCGGGTCGAGGTAGCCGAAGTCCTCGAAGTCCTCCTCGACGTAGTCGTCGTCGTAGTTGTCCTCGTCGACGTCGTCGAGCCAGTCCGCGCTGGGAGCGCCACCCGGGCGGATCCCGGGCAGCGCGATGGCGGCCACGCGGACGATCAGCGCGGCGCCGACGATCCACGCGACGGTGAAGATCCCGGCGGTCGGGGCGGTGATCGAGGCATCACCGAGCTGCCCGAGGGTGCCGCCGGCGACGCGGCCGCCGATCACGATCAGCGCCGCGGCGACCGCCCCGGCCAGCCCGACGGTGCGCAGATAGGCCAGGAGGTCGGCGGTCCGGCAGCGCCACGCCACGAATGCCGCGATGGCGGCCGGGACGAGCAGCCCGATCGGCGCCCCGGAGGCGGCGTGATCGGGCAGGACCGCGAGGATCGGCAGCGGCGGCACCGACCCCGGTTGGACGCCGAACAGGTCCACCGACACCGCCCCGACGTGCGCCTGCGAGCCGACGAGCACCGCCGTCGCCCCGATCACCAGGTTCGGCAGATACAGCACCGAGAGCACCGTGAGCCCGAGGTAGCCGTCGGCGTCGTAGCCCTGCGACAGCAGCGCACCCACCTGGCCGAAGCACAGGACGAATCGCAGCACGATGAGCAGGGCGCCGGCACAGCACAGGGCGAGCGCGCCGATCACACCCTGGCGCAGTCCGCGCCGGTCGGTCGGTGTCAGGCGGGCGAGGACGTCGCGGTTGCCCACCACGATCCCGACCGCCGCCGCGAGACCGTGTACCAGCACCGTGTTGCCGAAGGCGGCCAGTGGGTCGGGGCTCTGGATGGGTAACACCGACCCGCCGTCCATCACGAGGGCCAGCGCGACGGCACTGACCAGCACGGGACCGCAGATCGCGGCACCGGCGAGGACACCGAGCTCGGTACGGCCGTGCCGTTCGGCGGCGGCGCGGGCAACGCCGACCACGGTTGCGCCGAACACCACGAGTGTCGGCAGCAGCGGGAGGACACCCAGCGTGACGCCGGTGATGGTCAGCGGGACATGGTGGATGGCGAGCCACCCGGCCGCGGTTGCGGCACCCACGCCGGTCAGTGGGCTCCCGGCCAGCAGGAGCGTGATGGTCACCACGATCGCCGTGGTGAACACGGCGAGCAGGGGGACGCCGAACGCGATGACGATCAGGGCGCGTGGGTTGCGGTCACCGTCGTCGTGCTGGGCACGGCGGGCCCGACGACCCGCCCGGAGGCGGGCCGCGAGGCTGTCGGCACCGGTGGTGGTCCGGCGCGCGGACCGGGTTCCGCGGACCGGGGCATGGAGAGTGGACATCACCGTCGAGGGTGACACGTGGGACTCATGGGACCTCGGCGACGCGCCGGGGCACGGCCCGGGGAATCCGCGAGGTCCTCAGGAATCCTGAGGACACGGCCACCACTGCGGGACCGACTCCGCGATCAGGCCCCCGGCTGTGGCGGCTGCGGCTTGGCGTAGACCGTGGTCGCGTCCAGGTCGGCGGGTGCCTGCGGGGTCGCCGACGCCCCGGGCGCCGGGCTCGCGGGCTGGCCGGTCTGACCGTAGGACCCGTAGGCCGCCGGGTCGTAGGAGACCGGGGTGTAGCCGCCGGCGGACGGACCCGGCTGCGACGTCGCCGCGGGCTCTGCATACGGGGACGGGTAGGCCGGCGCGTCGGCGGCCGCACTACCCGGCTTGGCGATGATGGCGGTCGCCTGCGGGGCCATCGTGTCCGGTGTCGAGGTGGCGCCGGGGATGGCCGCACCCGGCATCGATGCGGCGCCCGGCGAGTAGGCGGCAGCCGCAGGCGAGTAGGCGGCGCTCGCGGGAGCCGGGGACCCAGCGGCGGTCGAATCGGCGACAGCGGGGGTCGCGGTCTGCTCGGTCCCGGCGTCGGGCACCTCGGCGGTCTTGATCAGGCCGAGGTCGATGAGAAGCCAGGCGACGGCGAGGAAGAACATCAGGATCGCGCCGATCAGGAGGATGATCGCACCGGCGCCGTCACCGGTGTATTCGCTGCCGGCGTAGATCAGGATCGTCAGCAGCACCCCGGCGGCCGCACCGGCGGCGGCCTGCGGCGCCACCCGGATCGGCTTGCGGATGCCGGTCAGCCCGACGAGGCCGAGGAATCCGGTCAGCACCACGATCGCATAGGCGGCCGCGAGGGTGGAGTCGAAGACCGGCCCCACCAGGCCACCGAAGAGCACGAGGACACCGAAGAGCCCGATCACGCCGCCCAGGAGCGGGCCGGCGATCGGCGGCAGTCCCGCGAACGGCGGTTTGGGCGCGACCGGGGCGGCCCCGGGGTACTGCCCGTGCTGCTGGGCGTAGGGATCCTGGCCGTAGCCGGGCTGCTGCGGCGGATAGGTGTAGCCGGCCCCCTGCTGCCCGTAGTCCGGGCCGTACGACGACGGGCCGTACCCCTGCTGTCCCCCGTACGCGGGTTGTCCATATCCCTGCGGCATCGAGGCCTGCCCTGGCTGCTGGTATGCCGAACCGTGCCCGTAGGTCTGGCCCGACTCGGGCTGCTGCCCGTATCCGGTTCCTCCGGCTTGGTAGGTCATGCGATTCTCCTACGAACGTTGGTCAAACTGTGATTCGCGCCTGGCGCACCGTGTCACTGCGCGCATGGCGCACTCCACCGACCACGCTAGTACATCGCCGCGCACCGATCGTCGAAGCGAATCGAGAGTGCGCGCCGACCGCACGCCGACACGTCGAACAGTGACGCATATCACTGTGTGACCTATGGTGGGGTTCGGACCCACACCCCGGGTCCGATCGCCCTCCCCGCCGGCGCCACACCCTCGGCGCCGGCGCAGCAGAAGGCCAGGTGACCGCGATGACCCTCGCCCCCGATGCCCCCACGACCGCTCTCGACGACCGCTACCTCCAGGACTCCGGCCCCGTTTTCCTCGGTGGGATCGTGGCTCTCGTCCGGATGATCCGCGATCGCGCCCTGGCCGACCGCGCACATGGTCTGCGCACCGCGTCGTTCATCTCCGGCTACGAAGGCTCACCGCTGGCGGGATACGACCTCGAACTGGCCCGGCACCGCCACCTCCTCGAGCCGCTCGACATCGTGCACCGGCCCGGCCTCAACGAGGAGATCGCCGCGACGTCGGTGATGGGTTCACAGGTGGCCGCGCAGGTTGCCCACCTCTCCCCCGATCCGGCCGGGCGGGCACGCACGGGCGTCGTCGGCTATTGGTATGGCAAGGCCCCCGGTCTCGACCGGGCGAGCGATGCTCTCCGGCACGCGAATATCATCGGCACTCATCCCGATGGCGGGGCGGTGGCACTGGTCGGTGACGATCCGGCCGCCAAGAGCTCGACCGTGCCGTGTGCGTCGGAGATGGCGCTCGCCGACCTCTCCATCCCGGTGCTCGCTCCCGCCGATTCGGCCGACATCCTCGACCTCGGCGTGCACGCGGCGCACCTGAGTCGCGCGAGCGGGCTCTGGGCGGCCTTGAAGATCTCGGCGCACGTGGCCGACGGCGCGTCGACGGTGACGCTTGATCCGGATCGGCCCGTCGGCGACGTGGGCGGGATGGGCCGCAGCCCGCATGTCCCCAGCGGCCGGCTGCTGGGCGCGAATCTGATGGAGCTGGAACAGAATCAGCTCACGATCCGGCTGCCGCGGGCCCGCGAGTACGCACGCCGCAACGGCCTCAACCGGATCGTCGTGTCCTCCCCCGACGACCGCATGGGGATCGTTGCCGCCGGCAAGACCTACCTGGATGTGCGAGAGGCGTTGCGCCTCATCGGGCTCGACGACGCCGGCCTGGCGCGCCTGGGCATCCGGATCCTCAAGCTCGGGATGGTGTACCCGCTCGAGCCGGAGATCCTGCGCCGCTTCCTCACCGATACCGCGACCGGGCGGCTCGACGAGGTGATCGTCGTCGAGGAGAAGCGCGACTTCATCGAGACGATGATGCGTGACCTCTTCTATCGTGATCCGGCCGCCCCGCGCATCGTCGGCAAGGTCAACGAGGACGGCTCGACGTTGTTCTCCCGCTTCGGTGAACTCGATGTCGATGCGGTCACCCGCGGTCTGGCACAGCGCCTCGCGCGGCACCATCACGTGGCCGCGGCCGTCGAGTGGCTCGACCGGTCCGCGCGACGGTTCCCGCGCATCGAGCTGCCGTTGGCGGTGCGCACTCCCTATTTCTGTTCCGGCTGCCCGCACAACACCTCGACGGCGAGTAGCGAAGACACGCTGGTCGGCGCCGGAATCGGTTGCCACGCCATGGTGTTGCTGATGGACCCGCATCGGGTGGGCGATATCACCGGCATCACACAAATGGGTGGCGAGGGTGCCCAGTGGCTGGGGATGGCGCCGTTCGTCGACGCCGACCACTTCGTCCAGAACATCGGCGACGGCACCTTCACCCACTCGGGATCGCTCGCGCTGCGCGCCGCCGTCGCGGCCGGGGTGAACATCACGTACAAGCTGCTCTACAACGGCACCGTCGCGATGACCGGCGGGCAGGATCCGGTCGGCGCCATGGATTTGCGTCGGCTCACCGATCTCCTGCTCGCCGAAGGTGTCTCGCGGATCGTGGTGACCTCCGATGATCCGGCGCGCACGCGCGCGGGCGGGTTGCGCCGGGACACGAGCGGTGTTGCCGCCGGCGTGCGGGTGGTGCCGCGCGCCGAGCTCGCCGAGGTCCAGCGCGAACTCGCGCGGGTTGCGGGCGTGACGGTGCTGATCCATGACCAGTACTGTGCGGCCGAGAAGCGCCGGAAGCGCAAGCGTGGGACGCTGCCGACGCCGGCGACCCGCGTCGTCATCAACGACCGGCTCTGCGAAGGTTGCGGCGATTGCGGCGAGAAGTCGAATTGCCTGTCGGTGCATCCGGTTCCGACGGAGTTCGGGCGTAAGACGCGGATCGACCAGAGTTCGTGCAACCTCGACTACTCCTGCCTCGACGGGGATTGTCCGTCGTTTGTCACGGTGTCACCGGGGCGAGCGCAGCGACGGGACATGGTCGCCGATCTGCCGGCGGCCGCGCTGCCGCCGCCGCCTGGTGGTCGGCACGCGGCCACCGGGGTGTCGACGGTGCGGATCGCGGGAATCGGCGGCACCGGAGTGGTCACGGTGTCGCAGGTGTTGGCGACTGCCGCGCATCTCGACGGGATGACGGCGCGGACCCTTGACATGACGGGTCTGGCACAGAAGGGCGGCGCGGTGATCAGCGACGTCAAGATCGCGCGGTCGCCGATCCCGTTGACCGCCAAGGTCGCTGCCGGTACCTGCGATCTGTATCTGGCGTGTGACGCGGTGGTCGGCACCGATCCGGTCAACCTGAAGGTCACGGCGGCCGACCGGACCGTGGGCGTGGTGTCGACGACGCAGGTGCCCACCGGCGCGATGGTGGTCGACACGTCGGTCGGCTATCCCACCGCGGCCGCGATCCATGCGGCGATCGACGAACAGGTCACACGTGCGGTGTATCTGGACGCCGGTGCGCTGAGCACGGCGTTGTTCGGCGACGAGCAGTTCGCCAATGTCGTGCTGCTGGGTGCGGCGGTGCAGACCGGCGCGGTGGGGGTGTCGCCGCGCTCGATCGAGCGGGCGCTTGAGCTCAACGGTGTCGCGGCGGCGGCCAATGTCACGGCGTTCCGCCGGGGCCGTCAGGTCGTCGCCGATCCCGAGACACTGAAAACGCTTCTGGCTCAGCTCCATCCGGGCGTTCATGCAGACGAGGTCGATGCGGCGGCGACCACGGAAGTCGATGCCGTGCTCGGTGAGGTGCCCGCGGCGCTGCGCGAGGTGATCGCCCGACGGTTCGACGATCTCGTCGGCTATGCCGATATCCGTTATGCCCGTGATTATCTCGGTGTGCTGGCCCGGGTCTGGGAAACCGGTGACGGCGCCCTCACCGACGCGGTGGCCCGCAATCTCCACAAACTGATGGCCTACAAGGACGAGTATGAGGTGGCGCGCCTGGCCGCGGATCCGGCGTTCGCCGCCGCGATCGCCGACGAGTTCGGATCCGGTGCGCGGGTTGCGGTGCGTCTGCATCCGCCGACCTTGCGGGCGCTCGGGATGCGTAGGAAGGTGTCGCTCGGCGCGTGGGCGCGGCCGGTTCTGGCCGGATTGGCGACGATGAAGCGGCTACGGGGCAGCACGCTGGATCCGTTCGGGCACACCGCGGTCCGGCGAACCGAACGCGCGCTCATCGACGATTACCGCGATCTCGTCGATGCCGTGCTCGGCGCGATCGACGCGGGTCGGGTGACGCCCGCGCAGGCGACCGATCTCGCCTCACTACCCGATCTCGTTCGCGGATACGAGAGCATCAAGATGGCCAACGTGGCCCGCTACCGCGCGGAGGTGACGCGGCTGCGGGAGGAGTTGGGGGTCTGAGCGGGCAGCGGGGTGCCGCCCGGCGGCTATGCGGCGACGAAGGAGCCGCGTATCCGCCGGATCGAGACCATCGAGATCAAGACCACCCTCTCCCCCCTACTCGACCGATGCCCCCGCCCGCAGCGCCGCGGCGGCCATCGCCGTCAGCAACTCCCGGAGCCGGTCGGCATCGAAGTCCGGGAGCCGGGGGGACGAGTTCAGCAACCCGAACATCGCGTGCACGCGCACCCGTGCCTCGGCACGGTCCACCGGGACCGCATCGCGCTCGGCGCTCAGCGCCATCACCACGTCCACCCAGCGTTCGACGTAGCACCGCTGCAACCGACGCACCTCGTGCCGGGCCGCCGGCGTCAGCGACGACATGTCGCGGTCCTGCACCGAGATGAGGTCGGGTCGGCGCACCAGCATGTCGATGTGGAACCCGATCAACGCGGTGAGGGTCTGCGCCGGCGGCTCGCCCCGTTCGACCACCTCGACACCGCCGGTGTAGAGGCGCCGGCTGATGTCGAGCAGCAGCTCGTCGAGCAGCTCCGATTTCGACGCGAAGTAGCGGTACATCGCGGGCCCGCTGACGCCCACGGCACCGCCGATGTCTTCGAGCCGAACCCCGGCGAATCCCCGCTTCGCCATCAATGATGCGGCCGCGCTGAGCAGTTCGGCCCGCCGCTCGGCCTTGGCCCGGGACCGCCGGGTGCCGGGTGGCGGCGCATCGTCGGCGGACACGCGTCGGCTAGTTCCGGGTGAAGTGGGCGCGGGTGGTCGGATCGGCGGTGTCGGTGGCGGTGATGGAGTGCGCTCCCAGGACCACCTTCCATTCGCTGTCCGAGCATTGTCCGTAGGTGACCTTGGCGGTCACGGTGACCGTCTCGCCGTCGCGGCTCTGCTGATCCCACGTCGCGCCGCAGCGGCCGGGAATGTCGATCGTGGCCACAAACGGATTCTCACCGACGATGTTGAGCACCGCGTCCAGGTTGTCGCCCACCGACTCCCAGTTACCGCGCCAGATCCCGGACAGCGCACTCGACGTCGGTGTGGTGAGCTCACTCGACGCCGCGGTGTCCGCGTCGTCCCCGCCGCCGCACGCGGCGACACCGACCGTGATCGCCAACGCCGCCGACCCCACCGTGAGCCGCCGCATCCATGCCGCCATACCCGCATTCCTTCCCCCAATGGGTCTCGCCCACAACCATATTCACGCCGCACGCAGCCCACCGACGTAGGTGTGTCCGCTCGTCGACACCACGCGTCCCGCATCGTGTGGGCGCCCTGGCCTGCACCAGAGTACGGACTCACCACCGGTGGGCACGCCCGGCCTCGGCGTAGAACTCGAGCAGCGTGGCGTCGTCGACGGCCTTGGGATCGACGTTGACCTCGCTGCGCCCGGCGAGCACCGCCGTCACCGGCACCTCGAGCTTCTTGCCGGTGCGGGTGTGCGGGATGCCGGGCGCCTCGATGACCTCGTCCGGTACGTGGCGCGGCGAGAGCCGCGCCCGGATGGCCGTCGTGATGCGCGCACACAAGTCGTCGTCGAGCTCGGCGCCGGGCACGAGCGTGACGAACAACGGCATCCAGTAGCTGTTGTCGGGTCCGTCGACGCCGAGCACAAAGGCCTCGGCGATCTCGGCGATGCCCTCCACGATCTCGTAGATGTCCGCCGAACCCATCCGGATGCCCTGCCGATTCAACGTGGCATCACTACGGCCATGGATGATCAGTGACCCGCGGTCGGTGACGGTGACCCAATCCCCATGTCGCCACACCGGATCCGGGCCACCGGCGGCCGGCGCAGTCCACTCGTGCTCGAAATACGCCGCGCGATAGCGACGTCCGTCGTCGTCGTGCCAGAACGACACGGGCATCGAGGGCATCGGAGCGGTGATGACCATCTCGCCGACCTCCCCGACGAGCGGGGTCCGGTCGGGTGCCCAACTCTGCAGCGCCACACCGAGATAGCGCACCGAGAGCTCACCGGCGACCACCGGGATCCCACTGCTGCCCCCGGCGAACGCGGAGACGACGTCGGTGCCCCCGCTGACCGACGAGATCGGCAGTCCGGCCTTCACATTCACATCAACCCAGGTGAAGAGGTCGGCCGCCAGCGTCGAACCGGTACTGCCCAGCGTGCGCAACGCCGACAGATCATGATCGCGGCCGGGAACCAGCCCTGCCTTCCGCGACGCCTGCAACTGCGCGGGACTGGTGCCGAAATAGGTGACGCGCTCGGATTCGACGAGCTGCCAGAGCACCTCGGCGTCGGGATGTAGGGGCGAGCCACTGTAGGTGACGATCGTCGACCCGCACAGCAGGCCGGCAATCTGGAAATTCCACATCATCCAGCTCAGCGCGGTCTGCCAGAAGAACACGTCATCAGGACCGAGATCCGAGTGCAGTGCAGCCGCTTTCAGATGTTCGACGACGACACCGCCATGCCCGTGCACGATCCCCTTGGGCTTGCCGGTGGTGCCCGAGGAGAACAACACCCACAGCGGATGGTCGAAGGCCACGACGACGGGCCGGGGCAGCGCATCGGGGGCGGCGACCGCGTCGGTGTAGGAGATCACCGGGACCGGGCCGGGCGCCGACGCACCGCCCACCGACGCACCGCCCACCGACGCACCGCCCACCACGATCCGGCCGGTGAGCTCCGGCAACAGGCCGGCCAGCTCGGCGCTGGCCGCCGCACGGTCGACCGGCTTGCCGCCGTAGCGGTAGCCGTCCGCGCTGACCAGCACCTTCGGCGCCAGTTGGGCGAGCCGGGCCGCCGCCCCCTCGGGGGCATAGTCCTGCCCACAGCCCGACCAGATCGCACCGACGCACGCGGTGCCGAGAAAGGCGATGACGGCCTCGGGAACGTCAGGGAGATAGCCCGCGACCACGTCGTTCACCCCGACGCCGAGCCCCCGCAGCGTGTCGGCGAACGCCCCGACCAGGCGCGGCAGCTCCGCCCAGCCGATCTCGCTGCGCCGACCCTCCTCGTCGACTCCCACGATCGCGGCGCCCGGGCGCCCCGCATGCCGCAGCACCGCGTCGACGTAATTGAGCCGCACCCCCGGGAACCACCGCGCCCCGGGCATCTGCGCGTCGGCCAGGACGTCGGTGGGCGCATCACCGAGCGGGGCACCGTCGTCGGATTCGGCGATCTCGGCGAGATCGAAGTACTCCCAGATCGCCCGCCAGAACGCCGTGGGCTGATCGACCGACCAGCGCCAGAGCGCGTCGTAGTCGTCGAACTCGACACCGGCCCGGCCCTGCGCGAAACGGGTGAAGTCGGCCATCCGGGTCTCCCCGCCGACCGTCGACTGCGGTGATTGCACCAGCCTCTCACTCCCTGATATCGAGGATCGCGAGCGACTCTTGCCGCATCGCGACCTTGCGGATCTTGCCGGTCACCGTCATCGGGAATTCCTTCACGACATGGACATACCGCGGAATCTTGTGATGGGCGATCTTGCCGGTGGCGAATGCCCGCAGCTCATCGGCGGTGAGATCGGGAACACCGTCGCGCAGCCGAATCCACACCATCAGCTCTTCCCCGTACGTGGGATCGGGGACGCCGATCACCTGCGCGTCGAGGATATCGGGGTGGGTGTAGAGGAATTCCTCGATCTCCCGCGGATAGATGTTCTCGCCGCCACGGATCACCATGTCCTTGATGCGGCCGGTGATCTGGACATAGCCGCTCTCCGCCATGACCGCGAGATCACCGGTGTGCATCCAGCCGTCGGCGTCGATCGCCTCGGCGGTCTTCTCCGGATTCTCCCAGTACCCGGACATGACCGAATAGCCTCGCGTACAGAATTCGCCGGTCTCACCGCGCGGCAGCGTCTCGCCCGTCGACGGATCGACGATCTTGATCTCGAGATGCGGGCCCACCCGGCCGACCGTCCCCACGCGCACCTGCAACTCGTCGTCGGTGCGTGTCTGGGTCGACACCGGAGACGTCTCGGTCATGCCGTAACAGATCGACACCTCGCTCATGTGCATCCGGTCGACGACCTTGCGCATCACGGCCTCCGGGCACGGCGAACCGGCCATGATGCCGGTGCGCAGGCTGGACAGATCGACGGCGTCGTCGCCGAGGGTGTCGAGCAGGGCCAGCTCGGCGATGAACATCGTGGGCACTCCGTAGAGACTCGTGCAGCGGTATTTCTCGACCGCGCGCAAGGTGGCCTCGGGATCGAAGGCGGGAGACGGAATCACCATGGCCGCACCATGACTGGTGGCCGCGAGGTTTCCCATCACCATCCCGAAACAATGGTAAAACGGCACCGGCAGACAGATCCGGTCGGCGCTCGTGTAGTGGACGAGCTCACCGACGAGGTACCCGTTGTTGGCGATATTGCGGTGGGTCAGTGTCGCGCCCTTGGGGAATCCGGTGGTACCCGAGGTGTACTGGATGTTGATCGGGTCGTCGGGGGTGAGGGTGGCGGCGATCTCGGCGACGCGGGCCAACTCGTCGTCGGTGGGATCGGCGAGCAAGGCGGGCCACGCCGGACCCTCGAACAGCACGATGTCCCGCACCGCGGGGCAGGTGGTGCGGGCGTCGGCGAGCATCGTCGCGTACGCCGAGTCCTTGAACCGTTCCGCGGCGAAGACAACGCTCGCCCCCGACTGCGTCAGGGCGTACTCGAGCTCGTGCTGCCGGTAGGCCGGATTGATGTTGACCAGGATCGCACCGACCTCGGCCGTCGCGTACTGCACGAGCGGCCACTCGAACCGGTTGGGCGACCACAACCCGACCCGATCACCACGGCCGATGCCGAGGCGCAGGAGCCCCGCGGCCAGCGCACGTACATCCCGATGGAACTCCCGGTACGTCCACTGCCGGCCGGTGACATTCCCCGTCGCTGCGCTCGCCCCGGTGACATTCCCCGTCGCTGCGCTCGCATCGATGAGGGCGATCTGATCGCCGAATGCCTCGACGGTGCGGGCGAGTGTCGCCCCGATGGTCTCGGTCAGCAGCGCGGGCGTGTCCTCGCCCCGCGCATAGGACAGTGCGGACATGGTTGACTCCATTCACGGTGTGGGGGTGGCTGATGGCGACGCCGCCGCGGCGCGCGCCAGCACCGCCTCGGCCTGCCGGAGTACGGGTCCGTCGACCATGTGTCCGTCAATGCTGAACACGCCGCCCCGATGTGCCGCGGCGCCGTCGAGAACCTGCTGCGCCCAGGCGATCTCGTCGTCTCCCGGACGGTAACCGGCGCGGATCACCGGCACCTGCGACGGGTGGATGCAGGCGGTCGCCGCGTAACCGAGGGCGACCGCGTCACGGACCTCGGCGGCCAGCCCGTCGACGTCGCGGAAATCCAGGTGGACGGAGTCGACGGCGAACTTCCCGTACGCGGCCGCGGCCAGCCGGGTCACCGACCGAACATGACGGGCGACGTCGCGATAGCGTCCCGGATTCTCCTCGCCGGGACCGAAGCGACTCGATTTCCCGCCAAGTCCGGCGACGAGATCTTCGGCGCCCCACATCACTCCGATGCAGTTGGCCGCGGCGGCGATCTCCTGGGACCGCAGGGCGCCGAGCGGCGTCTCGATGAGTGCAATGGTCTGCAACGCGGTGGCCGCGATCGCGGCAGCGTCCTCGGCCTTCGCCACCATCACCACGCGGTAGTTGGTCTCGGCCACCGCCGCGAGGTCACGCCGGTGATCGCCCGTGGTCGCGGGATTGATCCGGACCACCACCCGGTCGGGGTCGAGTGGATGACTGATCAGCGCCTCCCGGGCGGCGGGCCGGTTCGCCGGCCCGACGGCGTCCTCGAGATCCAGGATCACCACATCGGCACGCTCCAGCGCCTTGGCGTAGCGGTCGGGGCGATCCGCCGGGCAGAACAGCAGGGCGGGTCCGGGCAGGGTCCAGGCCGTGGTGGACGACATCGATCACTCCTGTGGCTGCTTGCGCACCAGCGTTGCCCGCGCGGCCCGCGCGACCACCTCGCCGTGCTGATTCCGGCCGATGTGGGTCACGGTCACCACGCCCTCACCCGGCCTCGACTTCGATTCGCGTTTCCCGGTGCATTCGGTCTCCCCGTAGAGGGTGTCGCCGGCGAACAACGGCGCCGGGAACGCGACCTCGGTGAACCCGAGGTTGGCCACGAGGGTGCCCTGGGTCAACTGGGACACGCTGAGCCCGACGATCGTCGACAGCGTGAACATCGAGTTGATCAGGCGCTGGCCGCCGAAGCCCGGCTGCTGCGCCGACCACGCGGCGTCGAGGTGCAACGCCTGGGTGTTCATCGTGAGCGTCGTGAAAAGCACGTTGTCGGCCTCGGTGACCGTGCGCCCGGGCCGGTGTTCGTAGAGCGTGCCCGGCTCGAACTCCTCGAACCAGAGGCCCCGCTGGGTGATGCGCCGGGCGGTCATGCGAACCCCAGTTCCCGGGCGATGAGCATCAACTGGACCTCGGTGGTGCCCTCGCCGATCTCCAGGATTTTGGAATCCCGGTAATGCCGGGCCACCAGATATTCGTTCATGAAGCCGTAGCCGCCGTGGATCTGGGTGGCCATGCGCGCGTTGTCCATCGCGGCCTCGCTGGCCACCATCTTCGCGATCGCGGCCTCCTTCTTGAAAGGCTTGCCCGCCAACATCTTTGCCGCAGCGTCATAGTAGGCGGTGCGGGCGACGTGGGCGCGTGCCTCCATCCGCGCGATCGCAAAGGAGATCGACTGGTAACCGCCGATCGGCTTGCCGAAGGAGCTGCGTTCCTTGGCATAGCGCACGCTTTCGTCGACGCAGCCCTGCGCGGCACCGGTGGCCAGCGCCGCGATCGCGATACGGCCCTCGTCGAGGATCGACAAGAAGTTGGCGTATCCGCGACCCCGCCGGCCGAGCAGGTTGGCCGTGGGGACCCGCACGTCGTCGAAGGACAGCGGATGGGTGTCCGAGGCGTTCCAGCCGACCTTGTCGTAGGCCGGCCCGACGGTGAAGCCGGGCGTCCCGGCCGGCACGATGATCGTCGAGATCTCCTTGCGGCCGTCATCTTTCGTCCCGGTGACGGCGGTGACGGTCACCGCCGAGGTGATACGGGTCCCCGAGTTGGTGATGAACTGCTTGGCGCCGTTGATGATCCAGGAGTCGCCGTCGTCCTTGGCGGTGGTCGACGTGGCGCCCGCGTCGGAGCCGGCACCGGGTTCGGTGAGCCCGAAGCCCGCCAGCGCGCGGCCCGCGACGAGATCCGGCAACCACCGCTGTTTCTGCTCGTCGGTGCCGAACCGGTAGATCGGCATCGCGCCGAGACCGACGGCGCCCTCGAGGGTGATCGCCACCGACTGATCCACCTTCCCGAGTTCTTCGAGGGCCAGTGCGAGCGCAAAGTAGTCGCCGCCCATTCCGCCGTACTCCTCGGGGAACGGGAGGCCGAAGAGCCCCATCTCGCCCATCTGCGCGACCACCTCGTACGGGAAGCTGTGCTCGGCGTCATGGCGTGCGGACACCGGTGCCACCACCGTGCGCGCGAAATCGCGGACGGAGGCGATGAGATCGGTGTATTCCTGCGTGAGTTCCATCAATTCTCTTCCTGTCCGAGAGGTCCGGATGCGGGGGTGACCGCGGCGAGGATCTGCCCCGCGCCGACCTTGTCGCCGGCCGTGACCGACACCGCGACGACCCCGTCCTCGGGCGCGGTGAGGGTGTGTTCCATCTTCATCGCCTCGACCACGACCACCGGTGTGCCCGCGGTCACCGATGCGCCGTCGGTCACCGGAACGGCCACGACCGTGCCGGGCATGGGTGAGGTGATCTCGCCGGCATGGGCGTCGGCGGCCTCGTCGGCAGCGGTACGGGCCGGTTCGAGCTGCCAGGTGCCGTGTGGCCCGGACACCCACCACACCCCGTCGATGTGCGCCTTCGACCACGACTGGCTGACCCCGTCGACGATGAGCCGGCGCACCTCGCCGGCGCCGGGACCGCGGACCACGTGCCGATAGGTGATCTGGGCCTGCCACACCGCGCGGGCGGGATCATCGTCGGCGACGACGGTGGCCGGTCCGCTCAGTTGTTGCCCGGTGAGGTGATCGACGGTGATCGATACGGTGAAATGCTGTGCACCCCAGACAAATCGGGTGATCACCGGCGCGGGGTCACCGATCCGCCAGCCCACCGCCGAGGCCCACACGTCACCGGGTGGGCGCGG
>JASGFO010000037.1:0-22397 GCA_047605505.1 Gordonia sp. (in: high G+C Gram-positive bacteria)
CGCAGATAGGTGTCGGCCGAGCGGCTGCCCGGGAGGTGCACGGCTTCGTCCGCCTCGGCGACGTACGGCGCGAAGGCGTCGTCGTCGGAGTGGATCGCGACCGTGGAGATGCCCATCTCGCGGCACGTCCTGATCACTCGGGAGGTGATCTCGCCGCGGTTCGCGACGAGGATCTTGGCGATGTCCATGGAGCTCACATCCTGAAGACGCCGAAGCCTCGGCGACCCTGCACGGGACCGGAGGAGATGGCGGAAAGGGCGATCCCGAGCACGGTCCTGGTGTCGCGCGGGTCGATGATGCCGTCGTCGAAGAGGCGTCCGCTCATGAAGAAGGCGTCGGACTCCTCGCGGATCTGGTGCTCGATCTCGTCGCGACGAGCCGCGTCCGCGGCCTCGTCGAAGGCCCGACCCGACGACTCGGCGGCCGAACGAGCGACGATGGAGAGCACGCCGGCGAGCTGCGCCGCGCCCATCACCGCGGTCCGCGATCCCGGCCAGGCGAAGACGAAGCGCGGCTCGAACGCGCGACCGGACATGCCGTAGTTGCCGGCGCCGTAGGACGACCCCATCAGCAGGGTGATGTGGGGCACGGTGCTGTTCGAGACGGCGTTGATCATCTTCGCGCCGTCCTTGATCATCCCCGCCTGCTCGTAGACCTTGCCGACGATGTAGCCGGTCGTGTTCTGCATGAACAGCAGGGGCACGTCGATCTGGTTGGCGAGCAGGATGAACTCGGTCGCCTTCTGCGCCTCCTGGGGGAAGATCACGCCGTTGGCGTTGGCCAGGATCCCCACGGGGTAGCCGTGGAGCCGACCCCAGGCGGTGACCAGGCTGGTGCCGTACTGCGGCTTGTACTCGTCGAAGTGGGAGGCGTCCAGGATGTGGGTCAGCACGTCTCTGGGATCGAAGGGAACCCGGAGGTCGGCGGAGATCACGTCGAG
Organism: Gordonia sp. (in: high G+C Gram-positive bacteria); assembly: GCA_047605505.1. GTDB lineage: Bacteria > Actinomycetota > Actinomycetes > Mycobacteriales > Mycobacteriaceae > Gordonia. Next base: position 941 of record JASGFO010000037.1, read on the forward strand.
GATCCCGTCGGCCGCCTTCGTCGGCGCGACGACGGCCGAGGGCTCGGGCCCGAGCTTGCGCCAGTTGATGGTCGCCATGATGCGGCGCCCGATCCGGATGGCGTCGTGCTCGCTCTCGGCGAGGTGATCGGACAGCCCGGAAATCCGCGAGTGCATCTCCGCACCGCCGAGCTCCTCGTCGGTGGACTCCTCGCCGGTGGCCATCTTGACGAGCGGCGGCCCGCCGAGGAACACCTTCGCCCGCTCGCGCACCATCACCGCGTAGTCGCACATGCCCGGGACGTAGGCTCCGCCAGCGGTCGAGTTCCCGAAGACGAGGGCGAGGGTCGGCACCCCCTGCGACGACAGCCGGGTCAGGTCGCGGAACAGCGCGCCCCCCGGCACGAACAGGTCGGCTTGGGACGGCAGGTCCGCGCCCCCGGACTCGACGAGGTTCACGACCGGGAGCCGGTTGGTCCGCGCGATCTCGAGCGCCCGGATGATCTTCGTCCACGTGAAGGGGTTGGAGGCACCGCCCCGCACGGTGGGATCGTTCGCCACGATCACGCACTCGACACCCGATACGACACCGATCCCCGTCACCGCGCTGCCACCGACGGGGAAGCGCGAGCCCCAGCCCGCGGTCGTCGAGAGCTCGAGGAACGCGGTGCCGGGGTCGAGCAGCAGCTCGACCCGCTCGTGCGCGAGCAGCTTCCCCCGCGCACGGTGCCGCTCCACGTACGCCGGGCCACCGCCCGCACGGGCGCGGCTCTGCTCCTCCTCGAGCCGCGCGATGGCCGCGAGGGCCGCCCGACGGTTCGAGGTCCGCACGCCACCCACCTGGCTCGCCACCGTCAGTACGCCTTCGGGAGCCCCAGCGAGTGCTGGGCAACGTAGTTCAGGACCATCTCGCGCGACACCGGAGCGATCTTCAGCAGTCGGGCCATCGGCCACAGGTCGGCCAATCCGTACTCGGTCGACATCCCGTTGCCGCCGTGGGTCTGCATCGCGCGGTCGAACGCGAGCAGGGAGGCGTCGGCGGCGGCCAGCTTCGCGATGTTCGACGCCTCACCCGCGCTCAGGCCCGCGTCGAAGGAGGCCGCCGCGTGCCGCGTCATGAGTCGCGCGAGCTCGACCTGGACGTGCGCTTCGGCGAGGGGGTGCGAGATCCCCTGGTAGGAGCCGATCGGCGCGCCGAACACGGTGCGGTCACGCGCGTACGCCGCCCCCTTGTCCAGCGCGTAGCGCGCCATGCCGTTGGACGTCGCGGCGCACATGATGCGTTCGGGGTTCAGGCCATGGAAGACCTGTCGGAGGCCTTCATCGACCGTTCCGACGACATTCTCGTGCGGCACTCGCACGTCGTCGAAGAAAAGGGTGAACTGGCGTTCCGGTCCGGTGATCTCCGCGGGGATTACGGTCTTGGTCAGTCCCGGCGCGGCGGCGTCAACGAGGAGCAGGGTCAGCCTGCCCCGTCCGCTCGCCGACTCACCCGTCCGCGCGACGACCAGGATCGTGCTGGCCTCGTCGGCGCCCGAGCACCAGTACTTCGTGCCCGTGAGCAGCCAGTCAGAACCGTCGCGCCGTGCGCGCGTCGCGATGGCATGCGTGTTCGAGCCCGCGTCCGGCTCAGTGATCGCGAAGCTGTATTTCTCGTTGCCCGAAGCGATCTGCGGCAGGCGGTCACGCTTCTGCTCGTCGGACCCGTAGCGGGCGATGACGCTGCCGCAGATCGTCGGCGAGACGATCAGCATCAGGAGTGGGCAGCCGACGGCCGAGATCTCCTCGGCAACGAGTGAGAGTTCGAGCAGGCCGGCACCTCCTCCACCGAACGCTTCGGGGAGGTTGACCCCGAGGAAGCCGTTTTGTCCGAGGTCGCGCCAGAGCTCTGTCGCCTTGCCTCCGGAACGAGCCTGGGCGACGTAGTAGTCGTGGCCGTAGGAGCTGGCGATCTTCCGGACGGAGGAGCGCAGGGCCCGGTGCTCTTCTGTCTCCTGCATGTGGGGCTTCCCTTCGGGCTCCAACGGCCACGAGACTGTGTACCGTTCGGTCAGTACACTATCTCACGATGGTCCACCAGCCAAGCACCAACCCCGAGAAGGGACCTCACCATGAAGACCGCATCGCTGGAACCGAGTGACGTCGTCATCGTCGACGCCGTTCGCACGCCCATCGGCCGCAGGAACGGGTCCCTCAAGGCCATCCACCCCGTCGACCTCTCGGCTCACGTGCTCCGCGCACTGACAGAGCGAACCGGCCTCGATCCCGCCACCGTCGATGACGTGATGTGGGGATGCGTCACCCAACTCGGGGACCAGTCGAGCAACGTCGGACGATTCGGGGTGCTGGCCGCGGGGTGGCCCGAGTCCGTACCCGCCGTCACGATCAACCGGGCCTGCGGCTCGAGCCAGCAAGCGCTGGAGTCCGCCGTGCACGCCGTCGCGGCCGGCGCCTACGACGTGGCCGTCGCCGGTGGCGTGGAGACGATGTCGCGTGTCCCCCTGGGCGCCGCACGTCAGTTCGGTCAGCCCTACGGACAGAGCGTCCTCGACCGGTACCGTGCCGACACCCTCGACCAGGGCATCGGCGCTGAGCTCATCGCCGCCCGCTTCGGCCTATCCCGCCAGCGTCTTGACGAGTACTCAGCGCGCTCCCACGAACTCGCCGCGGCAGCGATCGATCGAGGCGACCTTGTCTCCCAGATCGCATCCGTCGTCACGGAGGACGAAACGTTCACGACCGACGAGGGCCTTCGGCGTGGCACCTCGGTGGAGACTCTCGCCGGTCTCCGGCCCTCGTTCCGCGAGGACGGCGTCATCCACGCCGGAAACGCCTCGCAGATCTCCGACGGCGCCGCGGCCCTCCTGGTCATGACCGCCGGGCGCGCCACACAGCTCGGCCTTCGCCCCATGGCGCGCGTGAAGGCCGGCGCGGTCGCCGCAGCTGACCCTGTCGAAATGCTGACGGCCCCGATCCCCGCCACGCAGAAGGTGCTCGCGAAGGCCGGGCTGTCGATCGGCGATATCGACGCCTTCGAGGTGAACGAGGCGTTCGCACCCGTACCCCTGGCCTGGCAAATCGAGCTCGGCGCCGCTACCGACCGCCTCAACCCGCTCGGCGGAGCCATCGCGGTCGGGCACCCGCTCGGCGCGTCCGGCGCCATCCTGGCGACCCGACTCCTCCACCACCTCCGAGCGAACGGATTGCGGTACGGTCTTCAGACGATGTGTGAAGGAGGCGGCACCGCGAATGCCACCGTGTTCGAGCTACTCGACTGACCGCAGCGACGGCGGCCCCGTTGCGCGGCTGCCCTGATGGCCGCGGCGCATCCCGTCGTCAACGACGAGACCACCGGCGAACGGGTTCTTCGCGTGGCGACGGACCTCTTCGCCCAGCGGGGCTTCAACGCCACAGGTGTCGCCGAGCTGTCCGAGGCCACCGGGCTGGGCAAGGGCGCTCTCTACTATCACATCAAGAGCAAGCAAGACCTCCTGCTGCGCATCGCCACGCAACTACTCCAGCGTGCCATCCAGAACGCTCAGGAGATCGTGGAGCGCGACGCCTCGGTTCCCGACCGTCTCGCCGCACTCAGCGAGTACCTCATCACCGATCTGATGGCGCACCGGTCCGCGTGGATCACCGCGATGCGCGACTGGACGGCGCTCGATGACGAGGGACGCAGCGAGATTCTCCAGTTGCGCGACCACTACGAGTCGATCTGGCAGCAGTTGTTCGACGAGGGCGCCGAACTCGGCGTCACGCGGCGCGTCGATCCGACGCTGCGCAAGGCGATCGTCGGCATGTTCACCAGCCTCCACAACTGGCTCGCCCCCCACGGCGCGCTGTCAGCGGAAGAGGTCAGCGCGACGTACCTCGACTTCGTCCTCCACGGCGTCATGGCTCCTTGACCGCACAGACGGGTGCCATCAGTCCCGTTCGCTGGTGGCGACGTAGCTCTTCCACAGCCAGCTCCCTGATGACGTTCTTACGGACCTTGCCCGTCACGGTCATCGGGAAATCGTCCACCACGCGGACGTATCGGGGGATCTTCTGCGGGGACAGCCGCGTCTCGCAGAAGACCCTGACGGTGTCCGCGTCGAGCGGTACCGCCCCCGGCCGGATCACGAGCCACGCCATGAGCTCCTCGCCCATCCGCTCGTCCGGCACGCCGACGACCTGCACGTCGGTGACGTCGGGATGGGCGATGAGGCACTCCTCGATCTCGCGCGGGTAGATGTTCTCGCCGCCCCGGATGACCATGTCCTTGAGCCGTCCGACGACGCTGAGGTAGCCGTCCTCGTCCATCACCGCGAGATCGCCGGTGTGCAGCCACCCATCGTCGTCGAGCACCGCGGCGGTGCGTTCGGCATCCTGCCAGTACCCGAGCATCACCGAGTACGCGCGGAAGCACGCGTCCCCCACCACTCCGTACGGCACGAGCGCGTTGGTCAGCGGATCCCGGACGGAGATCTCCATGTGGGGCATCGGCACCCCGACCGTCTCGGTGCGCCGGCGCAGGTCGTCATCGAGCTTCGTCTGTGTGGCGACCGGGGAGTTCTCCGTCATGCCGAAGCAGATCGTGATCTCGTCCATGCCCAGTTCGGTGATGACCCGCCGCATGATCTCGACCGGACAGGGCGAGCCGCCCATGATTCCCGTGCGCAACGACGCGATGTCGAGGTCGGAGTTCGCGAGGACGTCGAGTTCGGCGATGAACATCGTCGGCACACCGTAGAGGGAGGTGCACCGATGCTCGGCCACGGCCTGGAGGGTCTTGGCGGGATCGAACCACGGGCCGGGCAAGATCATCGTGGCACCGTGGTAGGCAGTGCAGAGCGATCCCATCACCATGCCGAAGCAGTGGTAAAGCGGCACCGGCACGCACACCCGGTCCGCCGGCGTGTAGCGGAGGCCTTCGCCGAAGTAGCGAGCGTTGTTGACGATGCCCCGATGACTCAGTGTCGCGCCCTTGGGCGCACCCGTCGTGCCCGACGTGAACTGGATGTTGATCGGGTCGTCGGCGGACAGTGTGCCGTCGATCTCCGCGACGGCAGCCTCGTACTCGCCGACGCCCGATGCCACCGCGTCCCAGCCCGATGTGTCCAGCTCGATCACCGTGGTCAAGTCGGGACAGTCCCGACGCACCTGCTCGAGCAGCTCGCGGTAGGAGACGCCGCGGAACCCCAGGGCTGAGATGAGTGTGGAGACTTGGACCTTGCACAAGGCGTAGCCCAACTCGTCGGCGCGATACGCCGGGTTGATCGTCACCAGGATCGCCCCCAGTCGCGCCGTCGCGAACTGCACCAGCACCCACTCCGCGCGGTTCGCCGACCAGATACCGACCCGGTCCCCCGGCCGAACTCCGGCCGCGTAGAGCCCCGTGGCGCACCGATCCACCGCGCCGTGAAACTCCGCGTAGGTCCACGTTCGTCCCGACTCGTGCTCGATGATGGCGAGACGGTCGGGGTCACGCAATGCGGATCGCCGCAGCACCCGATACACCGTCGACTCGTCGAGCTCAGAGGTGGTGGGACCGGTCGCGTACGACAGGCCGCCGACGCGGTGAGTCTGGGTCATGGCATCGCTCCTCTTGCCGAACGAGCCGCCCCGGCGGGTGAATGACGTGCCCGGTCCGAACGCAGAACGGCTGGCAACCAACACCAGCAGCCTAGCGAACGATCGGTCCACCGCACAAGTCACACGGGAGTGCGGATTGCTCGGCCTAGGGCGGCCTAGGGCGTGTCGCCCAATTCTTCTGCGTGGGATTGGTGGTTCCGCTGTGCGGCTGGCAAGGCGGAGAAGGGAGCCATAGCGGAGCTATGGTGACCGACGACAACGCCGCCAGGCGTGCAGCGGGGCCGCCAAGACCCGCAAAGGGGATTGGGAGACACGCCCTAGTCGTCCGCCATCCCTCGCTGGGCGAGCTCGGTCCGCTCGGCCCAGGCCACCACGTCGCCGCGGCCGATCGCCAGCGCCAACAGGTCCGGGAACGCGTCCGGGGTGCAGGCGAACGCCGGAATACCCATGGCGGCGAGGTCACCGGCGATGCCGCGGTCGAAGGCGGGGGCGCCCTCGTCGGACAGCGCCAGCAGCACGATCACGGCGACGCCGTCGGCCTGCATCTGCGCCACCCGCTTGAGCATCTCCTCGCGCACGCCGCCTTCATAGAGGTCGGAGATGAGCACGAAGATCGAGTCCGCAGGCCGCGCGATCAGGCCCTGGCAGTATGCGATGGCCCGGTTGATGTCGGTGCCGCCGCCCAGCGTTGTCCCGAACAGCACGTCCACCGGGTCGTCGAGTTTGTCGGTCAGGTCGACCACCTGCGTGTCAAACACCACCATCGACGTCCGGACCGATCGCATCGTCGCGATCACGGCCCCGAAGATCGACGCGTACACGATGGACGCCGCCATCGACCCGGACTGATCGATCGCCAGGACGATGTCGCGGGTCACCTGTTGCGACCGCCGCCCGTAGCCGACGAGCCGTTCCGGGACGATCGTCTTCTGTTCGGGCAGATAGTTGTTCAGGTTCTTCGCGATCGTGGCATTCCAGTCCACATCGTGCAGCCGCGGCCGATGTGTCCGGGCCGCCCGGTCCAGTGCCGCCCCCACGGCGCTGCGGGTGCGCTCGGCGATGCGCCGCTCCACCTCGTCGACGACCTTGCGCACCAGCGCCCGCGCCGACGCCTTGGACCGTGCCGGGATGGCCCGGCCCAGGCCGATCAGCGTGGTGACCATGTCGATGGTGGGTTCCACCGAGTCGATCAGTTCCGGCTCGGTCAGCAGCGCGGTCAGGTTGAGCCGCTCGACCGCGTCACGCTGCATCACCTGCACCACCGTCGACGGGAAGTAGTCCCGGATGTCGCCGAGCCAGCGCGCCACACTGGGCGCCGAACGCCCCAATCCCCCGGAACGTTCGCCCGATTCGTGCGGACCCGAGCCCTCGTAGAGCGCACCGAGTGCCCCGTCCATCGCGCGGTCGCCGGGGCCGAGTTCACCGAAACCGTCCGGGGCAGCCGCACCGAGCACCAGCCGCCAGCGCCGGGCCCGGTCCGGGTCGAGAGCGGCATCGGCGGCAGTTCGGTCGGATTCGGTCATGGCAGCCCCAGCAGGTTCGCGACGACGGCGACCGCGGGTGCGGCCAGCTCGGCGTCGAAGGTGGTGGCCGCGGCAAGTACCTCGGCCCGGCCCAGGCCGGCGACACGCTCACCGATGTTGCGGCGCACGGCCGGCTCGAACAGGCCGAAGGTCCGGCGCAGCAACGGCAGGACGTCGACGAAGTCCCGTTCGGACAAGCCGACGAGCCAACCGTCGAGCACGGCGAGAAGATCGCGGTCGTGGACCAGCAGCAGTCCGCCGGCGCCGAGGAAGCCCTCGATCCACGCGGCCTTGGCGGCGGGTGTCGCACCGCCGGACAGCGCATAGCCGAGCCGGCGGGCCGCGTCGGCAGAGGTCAGTTGGCCGCCGTCGAGCAGCAGTCGGGTGGCCCGCCCGACGAGCACCCCGTTGACCTCGGACCGGTCGGCGATGCTGCGCAGGGCCGTGATCCAGCGGTCCTGATCGTCGGGGTCGAAGAGGGCGACCGTCTCGTGGACGGCGTCGACGCGTCGCTGGAGAACGGTCGCCGCCTCATCATTCAGACCGGTCACCGCCGCGGGCAGGCCGACGCAGACACGGACGAGCAACGCCGAGGCCACCGAACCGAGCGCGCCGAGGTCGGTCCCGCGGACATCGCCGTAGCGGCGGGCCCGGCTCAGCGCGGGCAGCGCGGCCATCAGATGCTCGACGTCGTGGTCGACGGCGGCCCGCTCGGCCAGGGCGCCGAGGATCACCGGGACCGCGTCGGGCAGGTCGGCGAGCAGCGCCGCCTCCAACGCCGCGGTGATCTCGGCGAGCGACGTCGCCGAGCGGGCCCGGTCGCTCACCCGGGATGCCGCCGCACCGGCCACGGTGGTCCCCCAGACCGACGCCATCACCACCTCCACGACGAACTCGGGTTGCCAAGCCAGCAGCCACCCCTCCTTGAAGGTCCCGGCACCCGAGACGCCGCGGGGCACCCCCCACTCGATGCCCAGGATCGCGAGCCGGTGCAGCAGGAGGGATTTCGCGCGATCGGCGGGGCGGCGCAGGTCGATGACGAGCTCCTTGACCACCGGGGAGAGCTTGAGTCGCGCCGACCGCGCCCGTGCGATGAGATCGGCCTGCAGCGGGACGACCGGCGCATCCTCGGGGACCGCACCGAGCCGTTCGCCGATCACCGCCTCGGCCGACAGCAGCTGGGCGAGGGTCTCGTTGCCCTCGCACATCACGGCCAGCGTGGCCTCGGAGATCTCGGCCAGCCCGGCGAGCGGCCGCCCGCGCATCACCGCCAGGGTCTCGGCGAGCCGCGCGGTCTCGATGATATGCGCCGATGAGACGTCGATGTCTTTGTCGCGCAACACGTTCGCCTGATGGATCAGCCACCGCACGATGACGTCGCTCTCGGTGGTGAACAGATGGTGATACCAGCCGGGCGAGATCACCCCGGCCGCGTAGCCGCCGGCCACGGCGAGCCGTGAATGCGTCCACGGCACCCACGCCAGCTTCGCCCGGAGTTTCGGCGCACCCCGCAGCACGGCCAAATCGTGGTTGGCCGGTGGCAGTTTCCCCGACAGCGCGGGAGCGTGCCAGGCGCCGCAGACCACCGCGACCCGCTCGACACCGGGCCGTTTGCCCGCCTTACGCAGCACCTGCCGCATGTGTGCCTCGCGACGCTGCTCGTGGATCTGTTCCGACTCGGTGCGCGCGGTGCCGCCGATCTCCTCGCGCACCGCCGCCATCGCCTCGGTGATCGCCGCGAATCCCCCGCCGTCACCGCGGGCTTCGACGACGTCGTCCCACCAGCGCTCGGGATCGTCGCAGCCGGCGGCCGCGGCGAGCAGGGCGATCGGGTCCGAGCGCGCGAGCACAAGCGGATCCTCGTCGTCGTCCGGCGGCGCGGGCTCCTCGCGCGCGGCCCGGTGGGCCAGGGTCTGGGCGGCGGGCAGATCGCAGAACTCGACGTCGACGCCGCGTGTCACGGCCCAGCGCAGCGCCTGCCATTCGGGCGAGAACACGGCGAACGGCCAGAAAGCGGCCTTGGCCGGATCGTCGGCGGCGTAAGCCAGCAGCGCGACGGGCGGGGCCATGCCCTCGCCCGCGATCTGCGCGATCAGATCGGAGCCGTCGGCGGGCCCTTCGATCAGGACGACGTCGGGTGTCAGCCGGTCGAGCTCGGCGACGACGGCCCGTGCCGATCCGGGCCCGTGATGCCGGATGCCGAGGACCGACACCTCGCTCATGGCCGTCGCCTCACCGGAGCGCCCCGCGGGCGGCACGATAGAAATCCGACCAGTCCTTGCGTTCGCGCACAACGCTTTCCAGGTATTCTGCCCAGATCACCGAATCGGCCACCGGGTCTTTCACGACGGCGCCGTGGATTCCGGCGGCCACGTCGGCGGGACGCAGCGTGCCGTCCCCGAAGTGCGCCGACATCACGATCCCGTGGGTGATCACGGAGATGGCCTCGGCGGTCGAGAGGGTGCCGCTGGGTTGCTTCACCTTGGCCCGGCCGTCCTCGGTCGTCCCCGATCGCAGCTCGCGGAAGACGGTGACGACGCGGCGGATCTCCTCGGCGGCCGTCGGCAGGTCGGGCAGTTCCAGCGACGCGCCGAGCGAGGCGACCCGCTGCGTCACGATCTCGACCTCCTCCTCGGCGGTCGCGGGCAACGGCAGCACCACGGTGTTGAAGCGGCGCCGCAGCGCCGACGAGAGGTCGTTGACCCCGCGGTCCCGGTCGTTGGCGGTCGCGATCACCGAGAATCCTTTGACGGCTTGGACCTCCATCCCCAGTTCGGGCACCGGCAGGGTTTTCTCGGACAGCACCGTGATCAGCGCGTCCTGGACGTCGGACGGGATGCGGGTGAGTTCTTCCAGGCGCGCGATCTTGCCCTGCTGCATTGCGGTCATGATCGGTGAGGCGACCAGTGCGTCCGTGCTCGGTCCCTCGGCGATGAGCCGCGCGTAATTCCAGCCGTACCGGATGGCCTCCTCGGGGGTTCCCGCGGTGCCCTGGACGAGCAGCGTCGACGTGCCGCTGATCGCGGCCGCCAGGTGTTCGGACACCCAGGTCTTCGCGGTTCCCGGCACGCCGAGCAACAGCAGCGCCCGGTCGGTCGCCAGGGTCGCGACCGCGACCTCCATGATCCGGCGCGGCCCGATGTACTTGGGCGTGATGATGGTGCCGTCGTCGAGTTCCCCACCCATCAGGTAGGTGACGACCGCGCCCGGTGACAGTCGCCAACTGGGTGGGCGCGCACCGGTGTCGGTCCGGGCGAGCGCCGCGAACTCGTCGGCGAAGAGTTGCTCGGCATGGGGGCGCAACAGCTCGGCGTCGGTGTTTCCGGTGGTGGTCACGTGAGCTCCCTTGTCAGTACGAGACGGATACGCAGTGCTTCGGCGAGGGTCGCGAGCTGGCCGGGGGCGAGATCGGTGGCCGACCGTAGCTCCTCGATCGCCCGGCACCACTCCTCGGTGGCGGGCAGCCCGACCGACAGCAGGTCGGTCAACTGGAGAATGCCCGTCGTCACCTGACGGGCGTTCCGCAGTTCGTCCCGCAGGAGTTCGACGGCGTGCCGGCTCACCGGCTCCGGCCACGGCCGGGGCAACGCGCGCAGGGCCAGCCGGGCGGTCTCGCCCGAGAGCCCCCGGATCCTCGCCACGATCCGGTCCTCGCCCGCGAGCCCGATCAGCTCCGGGCGAGGTTGCCCGGGCCGATGCAGCAGCGCCTCGGCCCAGGTGCGGTCCCGATGCGCGAGGGTCGCGGTGGCCAGGCCTGCGATGAGCGCGGTCTCGCCGTCGGCGACGGCGGCGACGATCTGTGCCGGGGTCCGCGCCCACAATGACTCCCAGCGTCGCGGGTGGATCCGGCCGATCACCTGCTGGACGATCCACGCGCCGGGCCCGATCCCGGCGGGTGCCTTGGCCACGACCCCGTCGCGGCGCAGCGCCGGGTCCAGGGCAGCGGGCGGCGCGGTGGTGATGACGGTCTTGCCCAGGCGGGACCTCCCGACCACGAGCATCGCCGACGCGGCCTCGAAAAGCCGCTGCTGCAGCGCCGATTCGCCGAGGGTGTCCAGGATCTCGGCGGCGGTCGCGCGCACCGCGCCCCGCCGGTCGTCGAGTGCCGCCTCCAGGAAGTCCTCGTCGGCCATCGAGGCCCGCTGCCGGAGGACGACGATGAAGGCATCCCGTTCCGGACCCGGTTCGCTCTTCCAGCTCCTGGCGAGCAGTTCCCGCGCCGCGGCCGGATCGGCACGGCGCAGCGCGCCCAAAAAGGACGCCCGCGCGGCCAGGTCGCCGTGCTCCCACACCGTCCGATCGGGCAACTCCACCGCCTCCGGAGCACCACCCGCCCGCGCCGGGACGGCCGGCAGCACCGCACCCAACTGCGGCGCGTTCGCCGCCAGCCAGCGACCAGGCGGACCGACGATGGTGTCGATGACGGGACGAAACGCGACGCTGCGCGCGGTCCGCGCCAGCAACGGCGGCAGCAGACTCGGCGGCGGCCGGCGCCCCGAGGCCGCCAGCAGCCGCAAGCACACCTCGGAGATCGCAGGCGAGAAGTCCAGCGCGCGGGTCACCGTCGCGGCCGCGACGTCGGAGATCGGCGGCCGGTCATCGGCGGGGGCGGGCGCCACCGACTCCGCGGTCACCCCCGGTGGCGCCGATGCCGCGTGGGCGGTCGCGGTCAACGCCGCGATGTCGAGGACCAGCGCCGTCGAGTCGCGGTCACGGCCCGCGAGGCGGTCGGCGATGAGCGCCGGCGCACCGTCGAGCCCGACCGGCCGGCTGTGCACGCCGACCAGCGCGGCGGCCACCACGTCGTCCCAATGACCTTGGCTCATACCGCGATCACCTGCCCCGGCCCGCACACCGACATCGGATCCAGGCCGTCGGCGCCGAGCTGTCCGAACATCTGCAGCCGGCGGCCCGCGCTCACCGCCAGAAGCTGCGGCCACCGGTGGTCGACGTCGATCAGGAGCACCGCGCAGCCGGCGTCGTCGAGCAGTGCGGGGCTGCCGTCGGCGGTCCGCGCGAGTCGCCCGGTGAGGGTGACCGGGACGTTCGTCAGCCACGGATCGGCGACGAGTGCGGCCGCCCGCGCCCGGCGTGCCGCGGCGAGGTCGGCGTCATCGAATGTCGGGAGCGCGGAGCCGGCGGTGGGACCGGGTTCGGGCGTCGGCGGGGGATCCTCGTACAGGCAGCGGTGGCCGCCGCCGGGATAGAAGTGCAGCGGGACCCGCAGCAGGGCCCCGACCACCGGGCGCGCCGGCAATGTCGCGCCGGTGGGCGCGTAGTCGAGGACCAGGGCGTAGCGGCCGGTTCCGGCGCCGCGCAACCAGGTGGCACGGGACTGCAGATGAGCTTCCTCGCCATCCCGGCGGCCCACGACGAGCCAGGTGTCATCGACGCCCGCGGTGGCCAGGACGTCGGCCCGCGACACCGCATACCCGATGTGGCGGCGCACGGTGTGGGCGAGGTCGTCGGGCAACTCATCGAGCCGATCGTGCGCTGCCGCGAGCGACCACAGCCGGCCGAACTCCTCCAGCAGGCCGGCCGGCCAGTCGGTGCCACCGGTGTAGACCAGTGCCGGCAGCCGGCGCACCCGGTTGGCGAGGGTACCGGCCTGCGCGTCGACGAGCCGCGCACCGACCTCGTCGAACCGTGTGTGGGCGTCGGCCTGCAATCCGGCCAGCCCGTGACCGACCTGATCGCCGAGCCACAGCCGCAGCTCGTCGAGACCGGACCGGATCCGTTCGGCGCGGGCGGCGGCCGTTCGCGCGGCCTGCTCCGGGTCCTTGGGCGTCGCGGACGGCTCGGACTTCGTCGCCGCGCGGGTGGTCCGACCCGCCATCCACGTCGCGGCGGCCTCGCCCATCTCCGCGGCTTCGGGGACCTCGCCCGCGCTCCAGCACAACAGCAGCCCGAGCGCATGCTTGCACGGGAATTTCCTTGACGGACAAGAACATTTGTAGGCGGGAGCACTCGTGTCGACGAGGGTTTGGTAGGGATTCTTCCCACTTCCCTTGCACAGCCCCCACACCACGTGTCCGTGCGCTCCGGTGCCCGACCACGGTGTCGGAGTCGCGAGCTTCTGTCCGGCCTTGACCGACGCTGCGTCGGGCGCGAGGGCCAGCACCTGATCGCTCGACCATCGGTCACCCATGGCAACCAATGAACCACACCGCGCGATCGGCGTCTGCACCGACGTTCGCACGGACGATGAGTCCGGTGTGCTCGGCAACGACCCGACACAGTGAGGGGGCCCTGGGTAGGGTCGGCGGTGGTACCCGCGATGTGACATGTGCGAGAGGAATCCATCGACTGTGAGCCATCCCTATGATCCACGCGGTCAGGGCCCGCCGCCCGCGGGCGGCGGGCCACCCGGATACCCGCAGACACGCGGATACTCCGGCCAGTCCCCGCACCACCAGCAGACCCAGATCAATCCGCTGGCGACGCGCCCGCCCACTCCGACAACGGCACCACCCGGCCCCTTCGCCGGCACCCCGCCGTATGCCGCCACCGGCGTCGACGTCTACGGCAACCCGGTGGGCGCGCCACCGCCCGGCGGCCCGGTCGGGCCGGCGCCGGGTCTGACCACGAATCCGCTCGCCGTGCCCGCATTGGTCACCGCTTTTCTGGTGGCGCCGATCGGCATCATCCTGGGACACCTGTCGCTTGCCCAGATCAACCGGCGGCGCGAGGACGGTCGCCCGATCGCCATCGCGGCGCTCGCCGTCGGCTACCTGCTGACCCTCGCCGCCATCGTCGGTCTCGTTCTCGCCCTGATCCCGGGCGGCCCGTTCGACACCACGCGCGACGATCCGACCGTGGCCGCGACCACACCGACCGTGGTCACGACCCAGACGACCACCACCACGACGACCACCACGACGAGCTACCCGACCTACTCGTCGCCGTCGTCGTTGACCTTCGTCGACACCGTGACCACACCGCCCGGCTACACTCCGAACCCGGGCGACTCGATCGCCAACACGATCCGGACCACCGGTGTCGGGGGCTGCTTGCACAAGGAGACGACCGGCACGACGATCGACGTGCTCTACCGCGCCTCATGCTCATCGCAGAACGCGAACTATCGGGTGTTGCGACGGACCGACGTCACCACCGACTGCGCCGGTGGTGACTGGGTGCGGACCCGCGCGAACAGCTACTACAACCGGGATGTGGTGCTGTGTCTGGAGCAGTTGTAGCGCTCGCCGGATCCGCCGGTCAGGACGTCAGGGCCGCGCCGATGCGGTCGGCCAGCTCGCCGACCTCCGCGGTCGTCATCACGAATGCGGGCGAGATCTGCAGCGAGCCGAGCCCCGCGGCCCGTCCGCTCACACCCTGCCGGCGCATCGCGGCGACCATCGCCGGCGCCTGGGCCGGGTCGGCGAGCGCGAGGGCGGTGACCGCGCCGACCCCGGTTCGGACCTCGGCGACCGCGTCGAGGTCGCCGAGCGGGGTGAAGGCCTCGGCAAGGTCGGATTCGAGGCGGGTGGCCGCGGCCAGCAGACCCTCGCGCTCGATGATGTCGAGATTGGCCATCGCCGCGGCCGCCGCCCCGGCGTGTCCACCGTAGGTGTAGCCGTGGCGCCACCACACCCCGCCGGAATAGAACGGTTCGGCGATGCGGGGGGCGATGAAAACCGCCCCCATCGGCACATAACCCGACGTCAGACCCTTGGCCGTGGTCATCAGATCGGGTTGCAGGTCATAGCGGGTCGAGGCGAACCACGCGTCGCCACCGATGCGGCCGAAGCCGGTGACCACCTCGTCGGCGACGAAGAGGACGTCGTTGTCGCGGCAGATCTGGCGCACCTCGGCGAGGTAGCCGTCCGGGGGTGCCAGGATGCCGCCGGCACCGATGATCGGTTCGCAGAAGAATGCCGCGATCTGGTCGGCGCCGACGCGTTCGATGAGGCCGAGGAGGCTCTTCGCGTCGTCCCAGGCGACGGTCTCGGTATCGTGCATGAGCTCGCCGTAGCCGTCGTGGTTGGCCGGGATGCCGGCCAGCGAGGTGCCCGCGACGTGCATGCCGTGGTAGGCGTTGGTACGGCCCACCAGCAGCCTCTTCTCGGGCTTGCCCATCTCGGTCCAGTATCGGCGGGCGAGCTTGGCGGCGCTGTCGATGGAGTCGCTGCCGCCCGAGGTGAAGAAGATCTTGCTGCCCGGGACCGGGGCGATCGTCGCAAGCCGGTCGGCGAGGGCGTCGGTGACGTCGGCGGTCAAATCACCGAAACCGGAGTAGTGCGCCAGTCGTGACAGCTGCCCGGCCACGGCGTCGGCGATCTCGGTGCGGCCGTGGCCGACGTTGGTGAACCAGAGCCCCGCGGTCGCGTCGAGGTACTCGTTACCCTCGACATCCCAGATCCGTGCGCCCTCTCCACGGGCCACCACGAACGGGCCCTGCGCGGAGACCGCACCCATGTCGGCGAAACCATGCCACAACGAACCAGCCATGGACAGCAATGATGCCGTGCGGTGCGTGCGTCGGGTCACGCGGGGCCCGGGGCGGGCGGCGCAATGGGGAAGGTCACCGCGTGGGCACCTATCCTGGACTGATCATGGCCGCATCTGCTGGAGTCTCCCGTCGCGCGTGGCGCGAGCGGCTCGCCACCCTCACCGTCGCCGACGAGCATGCGCTGCGCCGGCGTGCCGACCGGGTCGCGCGGACCGGCACCCCCGACGAGGTGGCCGGCCTGGAGCGGGCGATCACGGCCGCGCAGAAGCGGATCGAGGCCCGGCAGGCGGCCGTGCCGGCGATCTCCTATCCGGCCGATCTGCCGGTGAGCGCCGCCCGCGACGAGATCGCCGAGGCGATCGCGAACCATCAGGTGATCGTCATTGCCGGCGAGACCGGCTCGGGCAAGACCACGCAGCTGCCCAAGATCTGTCTGGAGCTGGGCCGGGGGGTGCGGGGGGCGATCGGTCACACCCAGCCCCGGCGGATCGCGGCAAGCTCGGTGGCGCGGCGCATCGCCGCGGAGACGGGTACCGAACTCGGTGGCGCGATCGGGTATTCGGTGCGATTCAACGATCGTTCCGGCGCCGACACCCTGGTCAAGGTGATGACCGACGGCATCCTGCTCCGCGAGATCAGCACCGACCCGATGTTGCGCGCCTACGACACGATCATCGTCGACGAGGCGCACGAGCGCAGTCTCAACATCGACTTCATCCTCGGCTATCTGCGGCGGCTGCTGCCGCGGCGCCCCGACCTCAAGGTGATCATCACCTCGGCGACCATCGAGCCGGGGCGCTTCGCGGCACACTTCGGCGGGGCGACCGGGGCGAGTGCCGTCCCGATCATCGAGGTGTCGGGGCGGACGTATCCGGTCGAGGTGCGGTATCGGCCGCTGACGATGCGCGACGGGGTGGACACCGGTGCGGAGACCGGCGGCGGGGAGCATGCCGACCTCGATCTGTTCCAGGGCATCGACGCCGCGATCACCGAGTTGTGGGGCGCGCACGGCCGCGGCGACATCTTGGTGTTCCTGCCGACCGAACGGGACATCCGGGATGCGGCGGCGGCGTTGTCGCGGCGGACCGCGGCGGGCGCGGAGATCGTGCCGCTGTTTGCCCGGTTGTCGATCGCCGATCAGCAGCGGGTGTTCGCGCCGTCGGACGGACGCCGGATCGTGTTGTCGACCAACGTCGCCGAGACGTCGCTGACGGTTCCGGGCATCCGGTATGTGA
Source organism: Gordonia sp. (in: high G+C Gram-positive bacteria) (assembly GCA_047605505.1). Classification (GTDB taxonomy): domain Bacteria; phylum Actinomycetota; class Actinomycetes; order Mycobacteriales; family Mycobacteriaceae; genus Gordonia. The sequence continues at coordinate 17,707 of JASGFO010000037.1, forward strand.
TCGATTCGGGCAGTGCCCGTCTGTCCCGCTATTCGACGCGCACCAAGGTGCTGCGCCTGCCCATCGAGAAGGTGTCGCAGGCGAGTGCCCGGCAGCGGGCCGGACGATGTGGCCGGGTGGCGCCCGGTGTGTGCATCCGGCTGTATTCAGAGGAGGATTTCGCGGCCCGTCCCGCGTTCACCGATCCGGAGATCCTGCGCGCCAACCTGGCATCGGTGATCTTGCAGATGACGGCGTTGCGGCTGGGTGATATCGCCGAGTTCCCGTTCGTGCAGGCGCCCGACGCGCGCGCGATCCGGGACGGGATGGGCGTGCTCACCGAGTTGGGTGCCATCGACGTGGTCGATGGCGGTGGGCCTCGGCTCACCGCGGTCGGTCGGAGCATGGCGCGGATGCCGGTCGATCCACGGATCGCCCGGATGCTGGTCGCCGCGCGGCAGGAGGGCTGTCTGGACCAAGTATTGGTGATCGCGGCGGCGTTGTCGATCCCCGATGTCCGCGAGCGCCCGGCCGAGCATCGGGAGGCCGCTGACGCCGCACATCGCCAATTCGTCGTCCCGGGATCTGATTTCCTCGGCTACACGGCGCTCTGGGACCATCTGATCGCGCAACGAGAGGCGCTGTCCAACAATCAGTTCCGTCGCTGGTGTGAACGCGGTTTCCTGCACTACCTCCGGATCCGCGAGTGGTTTGATCTGCACCGTCAGCTCCGCGGTATCGTGGCTGACCTCGGCTGGGAGATCCCGGTCACCGAGCGCGATCCCGACGCCATCCATCGGGCGGTGCTGGCCGGCCTGCTCTCGAACATCGCCGCTCGCAACACCGAGGGCCGGGAGTTCACCGGTGCCCGGAACACCTCGTTGATGATCTTTCCCGGATCACCGCTCGCGAAGAAGCCGCCCGCCTTCCTGATGGCTGCCGAGATCATCGAGACGTCCCGGCTTTTCGCGCACACCGTGGCCGGTATCGATCCCGTGTGGGCCGAACGCCTCGCCGGGCCGCTCGCCAAGCGCACCTACAGCGAGCCGCATTGGTCGGCCAAGCGCGGCGCCGCGATGGCCTATGAGCGGGTCACCCTCTATGGCGTGCCACTGGTCGCGCGCCGCCGCGTCAATTACGCTCCGGTCGATCCGGTCGCGGCGCGTGAACTGTTCCTCCGCCATGCCCTCGTCGACGGCGACTGGCACACCGATCACGCCTTCTTCGCCCACAACCGCACCCTTCTGGACGAGGCGGGTGAGGTCGAGGATCGCGCGCGCCGCCGCGGGGTGGTGATCTCGGCCGATCAACTCTACGAGTTCTATGACGCGCGTATCCCGGCCGAGGTCACGTCGGTCCGCCATTTCGATTCCTGGTGGAAGAAGGCCCGGCGAGACCAGCCCGACCTGCTGAACCTCGATCCCGCCGACGTCGCCGGCGACCTCCCGATCAGCGGCGCCGACTTCCCGGACGTGTGGCAGCAGGGCCAGACGCGCCTCGAGCTGCGGTATCGGTTCTGCCCGGGCGCCGCCGACGACGGCGTCACCGCGATCATTCCCCGCGAGCTGCTGCCGCATGTGCGCAGTGCCGGATTCGACTGGCTGGTACCGGGTCTGCGGGAAGAGCTCGCCACCGAACTGGTCAAGACCCTGCCCAAACAGCTACGCCGGACGATGGCGCCCGCGCAGCGCTTCGCCGATCTCGCACTGTCACGACTCACACCCCGGTCCGAGCCGCTGATCCGGGGGCTTGCGCGGGAGCTGTCCGCGATCACCCGGCACACGGTACGTCCCGAGGATTTCGCGGTGGACCGACTGCCCGCACATCTGCGGATGAACTTTGCGGTCACCGACGCCGACGGCGTGATCGTCGCGCGGAGCACGTCGCTGACCGAGCTGACCCGTGCCGATGTCCCGGCGACGGTTCCGGCCGCGGTCCATACGTCCTGGACGTCCGACGGGATCGGCGATCTTCCCGACTCGGAGACCACCACCGTTGCCGGACAGCAGCTCACGCGGTATCCCGCGTTGCGGGAGGCGACCGGTGGGGTCACCGTGATCGCCGCGGCCACCCGGGCTCAGGCCCGCCAGTGGCACGTCGCCGCGGTGTATGCATTGCTCGACCGCGCGATCACGCCACTGGGTCCGAAGGCCTCGGCGGGACTCGAGCCGGCCGGCCGGCTCGCGCTGAGCCAGAATCCGTATCGGGAACCGGCACGACTGTTCGCCGACTGCACGCGACGCGCGATCCGCGATCTCGCGTCCGCCGACGCTGTCGCGGGTATCCGCACCGCGGCGGGGTTCACCGCCCTCGTCACCTCGCTGCGTCCGCAGGTCACCGCCGCCGCACCGCGCCGGCTTGCCGCCGTCGTCGACGCCCTGCGCGAGGTGGCGCCCCTGCGTCACGAGATCGACCGCCGGTCCGGGCAGGTCGCGGCCGATGACGTCGCCGAGCAGCTCGATCATCTGATCTTCGACGGTTTTGTCGTGGCCACCGATTCCGAGCACCTCACCGAGCTGCCTCGGTATCTGCGGGCGGCGCGCCTTCGGCTCGAGCAGTTGCCGGGCGCCCCGGCCCGCGATGCCGAGGCGATGGCCTCGATCGACCGGGTGATCGCCCGCTGGAACGAGCGGCTGGCCCAGGTTCCCGAGGCCCGCCGGGCGAACGTCAACGAGCAGGCGCACTGGCTCGTCGAAGAGCTGCGCGTAGGGCTGTTCGCACAGCGTCTGGGCACGCGTCATCCGGTGTCGGAGAAGCGGGCCTTACGGACTCTGGATCGACTCGCGTGAGGCCCGCCCGGTGAGGTTGCCCTGGAGGTCATCGATTTCGCGCTGGAAGTCCTCGAGGGAGTCGAACGATCGGTACACCGAGGCAAACCGCAGGTAGGCGACCTCATCGAGATCGCGGAGCGGTTTGAGGATCGCGAGCCCGACCTCGTTGCTCGGGATTTCCGCGACCCCCGACGCCCGCACCGACTCCTCCACCTGCTGCGCCAGCAACGCCAACTCGTCCTCGGTGACCTTGCGCCCCTGACATGCGCGCCGGACACCGCGCACGACCTTCTCCCGGTTGAAGGGCTCGGTCACACCGTTGCGCTTCACGACCGCGAGCACCGCCGTCTCCACGGTCGAGAATCGACGGCCACACGCACTGCAGGACCGCCTGCGCCGGATGGCCTGCCCCTCATCGGCGACACGCGAGTCGATGACCTTGGTGTCGTCATTCCTACAGAACGGACAGCGCATGCAATGAGGATAGCGCCCGATCACCGCACTCCGCCGCCGCACGGGACCGGTCCGGTCGCCTGCGGTGGCCGCCCGGTGTTCCGGCGGGCCGTTCGGTCGCCCGGTGCTCATCGGTACGTGGGGGTGAGCAGTGGCTGACCGACGCGCAGCCGGCTCCCGGGCAAGTCATTGAGGTCGACGATCACGGCGATGACCGCCTCAGCCGGCTCGCCCGGGGCGACCCGGGCCGCGATCGCCGCCAACGACTCCCCCGCCCGCACGTGGGTCACCTGCGTCACCACCGGCTGCGGTGTCACTGCCTCTTGGTACCCTGCGCCGGCCATCCCGATCAGCCAGACGAGCACGGCCAGCGCCGCGCCGGTCAGGATCGCCACCGCCGGGTGCCGGCGGGTGTCGACCACCGACGTGTGGCCGTCGCAGCGGACACCGGCGGCGGCCCGCCCGGGGACGCGGGGCGACGGCGGTCGGCGGTCGGCGGGCCGCCTGCGGGTGCCGGGCCGCGGGCGTGGTCCGATCGGCCGAGCGATCCGCGGGTCGGCAGGGGTGGTCGACGGGTGTGCGGCGGTGTTCGGCACCGGGCGCGACGCCGCGACCTGGGGAAACGTGGTCTGCATGGGGCTACTTCCCAATCTCGATCAGCAATTCGGTGGACTGATGTTCGATTTGTACCACGAGGGTCCGACAAGGGTGCACCCAACGTCGAACAGATGTTTCAGATTGTCGGCGATCTCGGCTAATGTCGATGTTCGAGAGTTCCATCACGCACGCCGAGGCCCTGAGAACCCGCCGACCGGCGGGACGACCGAAAGGACAGATCGCCCATGACCGACAAGACCGGCCGCACCGTCTCCGGTGACGGTACCGACCCCGATCCCGAGGCGGGCCTGACGCCCCGCCAGAAGTCCGTGCTCGCCGTCATCCGACAGTCGGTGCGCGAGCGCGGCTACCCACCGAGCATCAGGGAGATCGGCGACGCCGTGGGCCTGAACTCGACCTCATCGGTCGCCCACCAGCTGCGGACCCTGGAGCGGAAGGGCCTGCTCAAGCGCGATCCCAACCGGCCGCGCGCGGTCAACGTGCACGACTACGCCCCCGACGCCCCCGAGGACGGGACCGCCGCGGCGGCGGGACTACCGACACCGGCGTACGTCCCGGTGCTCGGCCGGATCGCCGCGGGCGGTCCGATCCTCGCCGAGGAGGCCGTCGAAGACGTGTTCCCGCTGCCACGGGAGCTGGTCGGCGACGGCTCACTGTTCCTGCTGCGCGTCGTCGGCGAGTCGATGATCGACGCGGCGATCTGCGACGGCGACTGGGTGATCGTGCGCCAGCAGAATGTTGCCGACAACGGCGACATCGTGGCGGCCATGATCGACGGTGAGGCCACGGTGAAGACCTTCAAGCGGGAAGACGGTCACGTCTGGCTGATGCCACACAACGAACACTTCCGGCCCATCCCCGGTGACGACG
>JASGFO010000038.1:0-22071 GCA_047605505.1 Gordonia sp. (in: high G+C Gram-positive bacteria)
CCACACGTCACCGGGTGGGCGCGGCCCGAGGCGGTCGATCGCGGCGAGCACGAGCGCCTCGGGCACCGGCTCGGGCACCGCGTAGTCGGCGGCGAGCTCATCCAGCAGTGCGGTAGTGAGGTCGGCGGCGATCACTGCCGGACGCGACAGCACGTACCGGCAGAAATCGATGTTCGTGACCACGCCGAGCACCCGGGTGTGGGCGAGCGCCTGATCGAGGCGTTCGAGCGCCTCGGCGCGGTCGCGGCCGTGCGCGATCACCTTGGCGAGCATCGGGTCGTAGTCGCTGCCGACCACCAGTCCGGGCACCATGGCCGAATCGACGCGAAGCCCGTTGGCGGCACTGACCTCGGGCTCCACCAGCTCGGCGATCCGGCCGCCGGTGGGCAGGAATCCGTTGGCCGGATCCTCGGCATAGACGCGCGCCTCGATGGCGTGGCCGGTCAGCACGATGTCATCCTGGGCGAAAGCCAAGGGTTCGCCGCGCGCCACGCGGATCTGTTGTTCCACCAGGTCGATACCGGTCACGAACTCGGTGACGGGGTGTTCGACCTGCAGCCGGGTGTTCATCTCCATGAAGAAGAACGCGTCGGGGCGGTGGGCGGAGACGATGAACTCGACGGTGCCGGCTCCGGTGTAGCCGACACTGCGGGCGGCATCGCAGGCGGCGGCACCGATAGCCGCGCGGGTCGCGTCGTCCAGCAACGCCGACGGCGCCTCCTCGATGACCTTCTGGTGGCGCCGCTGCAGCGAGCACTCGCGCTCGCCCAGGTGGATCACGCCGCCGTGGGTGTCGGCGAGCACCTGGACCTCGATGTGGCGGGGGGTGTCAACGAAGTGCTCGACAAACAGTGCGTCGTCGCCGAACGCCGTGCGTGCCTCCCGCCGGGCCTGTTCCAGTGCCGCGGGCAAGTCGGCGGGATCGTCGATGCGGTGCATGCCTTTGCCGCCGCCGCCCGCGCTGGGTTTGATCAGCACCGGGAACCCGATCCCGGGGGCGGCCGCGATGAGTTCGTCGTCGGTCAGGCCCGGCCGCGAGATCCCCGGCACCACCGGCACATCGCGCTTCGAGACGGCGGCGCGCGCGGCGATCTTGTCCCCCATCGTGGCGATTGCCGTGGCGGGCGGGCCGATAAAGATGATGCCTGCGGCGGCGAGTGCGGTCGCGAATCGCTGGTTCTCCGAGAGGAACCCGTATCCCGGGTGCACGGCGTCGGCGCCGGTGGCCGTGGCGGCACCGACCACCGCGTCGATGTCGAGGTAGCTGTGGACCGCGGCGGCCGGGCCGATCCGGACCGCGGCATCGGCCTCGCGCACGTGGCGGGCATCGGCATCGGCGTCGGAGTAGACGGCGATGCTGCGAATGCCCATGCGGCGCAGGGTGGTGATGACGCGGCAGGCGATTTCGCCGCGGTTGGCGACGAGGACACTGCGAATACTGTTGGTGGTCATATCCCTACATCCGGAAGACGCCGTAGCGGGGTTCGGCGAGTGGCGCGTGACGGCAGGTCTCCAGCGCCAGACCGAGGATGGTCCGGGTGTCGGCGGGGTCGATGATGCCGTCGTCCCACAGGCGGGCGGTGGAGTAGTAGGCATCGGACTGGCGCTCGAACTGCTCACGGATCGGCGCCTTGAACGCCTCCTCGTCGGCGGCCGGCCAGTCCTGTCCGGACCGTTCGATCTGGTTGCGGCGCACCGTGGCCAGGGTGTCGGCGGCCTGCGGTCCGCCCATCACCGAGATCCGGGCGTTGGGCCAGCTGAAGAGGAATCGCGGCGAATAGGCCCGCCCGCACATCGAGTAGTTGCCCGCGCCGAAGGATCCGCCGATCATCATCGTCAGCTTCGGAACCCGCGCGCAGGCAACGGCATTGACCATCTTGGCGCCGTTCTTGGCGATCCCGCCCTCCTCGTAGGCCCGGCCGACCATGAAGCCGGTGATGTTCTGCAGGAACACCAGCGGGATACGACGTTGATCGCAGAGCTCGATGAAATGCGCGCCCTTGAGTGCGGACTCGCTGAACAGCACCCCGTTGTTGGCGACGAATCCCACCGGATGCCCGTGCACATGCGCGAAGGCGGTGACCAGGGTGGTGCCGTAATTCGCCTTGAACTCGGTGTATTCACCTGCGTCGCTGATGATCTCGATGACCTCACGGACATCGTAGGGGGTCCGCGGGTCGGTCGGGACGACGTCGTAGAGATCGGTCTGTGGCCGGCGCGGCGCGCGGGCGGGCACCGTCTCCCACTGCGGCGCCGCCCGTGGGCCGAGGGTCCCGACGATCTCGCGGACCTTGGCCAGGGCCTGCTCGTCGTTGTCGACGAGATGGTCGGTCACCCCGGAGACCGACGAGTGCATGGCACCGCCACCGAGTTCCTCGGCGGTGACGTCCTCCCCAGTCGCCGCCTTCACCAGCGGCGGGCCGGCCAGGAAGATGGTGCCCTGGTTGCGCACGATCACCGTCTCGTCGCTCATCGCCGGGACATAGGCGCCACCAGCCGTCGACGATCCGAGGACCGCGGCGATCTGCGGGATGCCCGCGGCGCTCATGGTGGCCTGGTTGAAGAAGATCCGGCCGAAGTGGTCGCGATCGGGGAAGACCTCGTCCTGCTGCAACAGCATGGCCCCGCCGGAGTCCACGAGATAGAGGCACGGCAACCGGTTGGCCGCCGCGATCTCCTGCGCCCGCAGATGCTTTTTCACCGCGACCGGGTAGTAGGTGCCGCCGGCGACCGTCGCGTCGTTGGCGACGATCATGCACTCGCGACCGGTGATCCGGCCCACTCCCGCAATCACTCCCGCGGCGGGCGCCTTGTCGTCGTACATCCCGGTCGCGGCCAGTGCGCCGATCTCCAGGAACGGCGAGCCGACATCGAGCACCCGGTCGACGCGATCCCGGGGGAGCAGTTTGCCGCGGGCCAGGTGACGTTCCCGGGCCTTGGGTCCACCGCCTTGCGCCACCGCACGCAGCCGTTGCCGCAGGTCCGCAACGTTGTCCTCGTGCATCGCGCGAGGCGATGCCGCTCCGGTCGCCCTCGGTGTGGTCACCCTCGACCCTTCAGTTAGTGGTAATTAACTGAAAGGAGCTTACACCGTGACCGCCATCACGGGAAGAGGGGTAATGACGGGCACCACCCGCGACCGAAAGGCGCTCACCAGCCGTCGATGTGCAGCACCTCGTCGACGGGTTTGCGCGGCGCCGGCCGGAAGCCGGCACCGGTGTAGTAGCCGACGGGGAGCAGCACGCCCTGCGCGATCCCGTCGGGGATGCCGAGGATCTCCGCGACCTCCCGCTCGTACGCGAGGTGCAGCGTGGTCCACGCCGAGCCGAGGCCGCGCGCACGCAGCGCGAGCTGAAGGCTCCACGCCGCCGGCAGCAGTGATCCCCAGACACCGGCCTGATTGCCCTTCGGCAGGCCGCCCTTGCCCACCCAGATGGCACCGATCACGAGCACCGGCACCTGCTCGAGCACCTCGGCCAGATAGGTGGCGCTGGATGCGACGCGGCGCCCGGAGTCGTCACCCCGGGCGGCTGCGGCGGTGTTCTGGGCGGCGATGTAGGGCGCGAACGACTTCCGGTAGAGATCGGCGATCTGCTTCTTCTTCTCGGGATCGGTGACCACGATCCAATGCCAGGTCTGGCTGTTGCTTCCGGTGGGGGCCTGCAGGGCGACCTCAAGGGCTTCGCGGATGACCTCGACGGGCACCGGCCGGGCCAGGTCGAGGCGCTTGCGTACCGACCGGGTGGTGGTCAGCAGTTCGTCGGGATTCAATGGAAGCAGTTCGGTCACGTCGTACTCCTTTGTCGGGCCCCGATCAACACCACCTCCAGAGTGTCACGGATGCCGCCCGCGTCAGCCGTCGGCCTGGGTCCCGTCGGCCCAGGTAGCCGGACACACCGGCCGGAACGGGGCAAACCCACCGCCCGGCGGATCCGGGGGTGGGTTTGCGACAACATGATTGCGGCTCGGCGCCCTACAGCGCCTCGTACAGCTCGCGCGCCAGCTTGGCCGCCTCCGACGGTGTCTTGCCGACCTTCACGCCCGCCGCCTCGAGGGCTTCCTTCTTGGCCGCGGCGGTCCCGGAGCTGCCGGACACGATGGCGCCGGCGTGACCCATGGTCTTGCCCTCGGGCGCGGTGAATCCGGCGACGTAGCCGACCACCGGCTTGGACACGTTGGCCTGGATGTAGTCGGCGGCACGCTCCTCGGCGTCGCCGCCGATCTCGCCGATCATCACGATGACCTTGGTCTCCGGGTCCTTCTCGAAGGCCTCGATGGCATCGATGTGGGTGGTCCCGATGACCGGGTCGCCGCCGATGCCGATGGCGGTGGAGAAACCGAGGTCCCGCAGCTCGTACATCATCTGGTAGGTCAGCGTGCCGGATTTGCTCACCAGGCCGATGGGACCCTTGCCGGTGATGTTCGCCGGCGTGATGCCCACCAGCGACTCCTCCGGGGTGATGATACCCGGACAGTTCGGGCCGATGATGCGGGTCTTGTTGCCCTTGGACACGTTGTAGGCCCAGGCATACGCGGAGTCCTGCACGGGGATGCCCTCGGTGATGACCACCAGCAGCGGGATCTCTGCGTCGATGGCCTCGATGATCGCGTCCTTGGCGAACTTCGGCGGCACGAAGGCGATCGAGGTATCGGCCCCGGTCTCGGTGATGGCCTCGGCGACGCTGGCGAACACCGGCAGTTCGACGGCCGAGCCGTCCTTCGCGGTGTGCGCGACGGTCGTCCCCGCCTTGCGGGCGTTGACACCACCGACGATGGTGGAACCGGCCTTGAGCATCAAGGCTGTGTGCTTGGTGCCCTCACCGCCGGTGATGCCCTGGACGATGATCTTGTTGTCTTTGTTCAGAAAGATCGACATTGCTCTCGTGAATCCCTTACTTGCTCGCCAGTTCGGCGGCCTTGTCGGCGCCGGAGTCCATCGTTTCGGCGAGCGTCACCAGGGGGTGATTCGCGTCGGCCAGGATCGTGCGACCCTCCTCCACCTTGTTGCCGTCGAGGCGGACGACGAGCGGCTTGTTGGCCTCGTCACCCAGTTTGCCGAGCGCACCCACGATGCCGTTGGCCACCGCGTCGCACGCGGTGATGCCACCGAAGACGTTCACGAACACGCTCTTGACCTGCGCGTCACCGAGGATGACGTCGAGGCCGGCGGCCATCACCTCGGCCGAGGCGCCACCACCGATGTCGAGGAAGTTGGCGGGCTTGACGCCACCATGGTTCTCACCCGCGTAGGCGACGACGTCGAGGGTGGACATGACCAGGCCCGCGCCGTTGCCGATGATGCCGACCTCACCGTCGAGCTTGACGTAGTTGAGGTCGTGCTCCTTGGCCTTGAGCTCGAGCGGATCGGTGGCGTCGCGATCTTCGAAGGCCTCGTGGTCGGGGTGCCGGAAGTCGGCGTTGGCGTCGAGGCTGACCTTGCCGTCGAGCGCGAGGATCTGATCGTCGGGGGTGCGGACCAGCGGGTTGACCTCCACCAGCGTGGCGTCCTCGGCGACGAACACCTCCCACAGCTTCGCGATGGTGACCGCGGCGGCGTCGAGCACCTCGGCCGGCAGGTGGCCCTGCTCGGCAATCGAGCGGGCGAACGCGACGTCGACGCCGGTCACGGCGTCGACGGGAACCTTCGCAAGGCGTTCGGGTTTGGTCGCGGCCACCTCTTCGATCTCCATGCCACCCTCGACCGAGCACATCGCCAGGTAGGTGCGGTTGGCGCGATCGAGCAGGAAGGAGATGTAGTACTCCTCGGCAATCTCGCTCGCCTCGGCAACCAGCAGCTTCTTGACGATGTGGCCCTTGATGTCAAGGCCAAGGATGTTCTCTGCGTGGGTCTGCGCGTCATCAGGGGTGGCGGCGTACTTGACGCCACCGGCCTTGCCCCGCCCACCGGTCTTGACCTGTGCCTTGACCATCACCGGCTTGCCGATTTCCTCGGCGATCGCCCGTGCGTCGGCGGCAGTGTCGGTCACCCGCCCGGCTGAGGTGGGCACCCCATGCTTGGCGAACAGTTCCTTCGCCTGGTATTCGAAGAGATCCATTCAGCTCACCATTTCGTAGATTCGCCCGCATGTCTGGGTGTAACGCGGGCCATATCGGACTGTAAACCTGCCGCGCAACGACGATGAGGAGACCTCCCCACCTTGTGCGGCAGATCACTGACCCCATCGCATACGGCCGGCGGCCGCCGACCACCCCCAATCCCCGACATGTGACACATCTCACATATCAGTGCCCAATCCCGACAGACGGTTGGACTTGCCGCAATCATTTCGTTACCGTTTGCAGTCAGTTGTCGTCGGAGTCCGGCCCCCCGGAGTCACCCGGACGGCATCGGGTACAGGGATTGAGGTGGACGAGTTGACGGGACGCGACCTTTCGGGGACAACTCGCACATCACGCAGCACGCAGACCCGGGAACCGGACGACGAGACCGCCGAAGAGATGACGATGATCATCCCGATCGACGGGTACGGCCCGACCGATGACGTCGACGGCGACTGGTTCGACCAGCTGGACGGCGGCTACCGCCCGACGCGTTCGGAGATCACCCAGGACATCCTCGTCCCGGAAGACGAGTTCACCCGCTATGCCGGCGATGAGATTCCCCGGCTCGGCGACCCGGACGACGGGGGCGCCCGGCCGGATCCCTACGGCCGCCGGGCCACCGATCGCGGTGTCACCACCGACTCGGCCGCCTTCCGCCGGGTACCGGCCGCCCAGCGATCGCGAACCCGGGGCAGGCACCGTAGGTTCGCCCCGCCGACCGTCCTGCGCGGTGGCCGGGCCACCCTGCTGGCCATGGCCGCCGGCGCCGCCGTTGCCGCTGCGGCTGGCGCCCATACCGGCACCTCCGACCACGCCGTCAAGCCGATCAACCCGGAGGTCGCGCCCGCCGCCGCGGTCGGTGGCGCGGCCGCCGACATCCCGGACACCGGCCCCGGCATCGCCCCCGCGAGCACTGCCGAGGCGGACACGAGCATGTACGCTGAGCAGCTCGCGGCCGGTGAGCAGCTCCGCAAGGAAGAGGCGGCCCGGGTGGCCGCCGCCAGTCGGCCATTGTTCGCCCCGCCCATCGACTTCCGGCATCCGGGTTGCGCCTTCACCTCACTCTTCGCCAGTCGGTGGGGTTCCTTCCACAGCGGTATCGACCTCGCCTGTCCCCTGGGCACCCCGATCCACGCCGTCACCGACGGCGTCGTGATCGCGGCCGGCCCCGCGTCGGGGTTCGGCAATTGGGTTCAGGTCCGCGCCGCCGACGGCACGGTCACCATGTACGGCCACATGGCGTCGTCGGGTGTGCTCGTCCAGAAGGGACAGCATGTGATAGCCGGACAGACCATCGCACTCGTCGGCAGTGAGGGTTTCTCCACCGGGCCGCACCTGCATTTCGAGGTGTGGAAGCACGGCGTCACCAAAATCGACCCGGCACCCTGGCTCGCGCACAACGGCATCCGCCTGCCCGCCTACTCGGGCTAGGGTCTCTCGCTCGCCGGTCGCTCTTCTTGCTCGCCGGTCGAGTAAGCGAGGGGGCCTGCGACCGAACGCATCGAGACCCCGTCACTTTCTCGCCTGCCGCTTTTCTTACAGCTTCTCCCCCGGCAGACCGCCGATCGTCATGAATGTCATCCGCCCGCTGCTCCCGAAATCGACGGTGAGGCGCTCGGTGGGGCCGCTGCCCTCCTTCGCCACGACCTTGCCGAGACCGTACTTCGGGTGGTTCATCCGCTCCCCGATCTCGTAGTGCACCCGCTGGTTCCGGCCGCGGTTGGGGTCCGCGGAAAAAGATGACCGTCCCAGATTTCCCGACGTCCAGTCGCGCCCGAAGACGCCGCCGGACGAGCCCCGCGAGGCGCTCGCCCGATCCCGCTCGGTGCGCCGCCAGTCGATGAGATGCTGCGGAACCTCTTGCAGGAAGCGGGATTCCGGATTTGCCACCGGCTGTCCCCAGGATGCGCGCTGCAACGCGCGGGTCAGATACAGCCGCTCCTTGGCCCGCGTGATCCCGACATAGGCGAGCCGGCGTTCCTCACTGAGCTCGGCCTCGTCGCCGAGCGCGCGCAGGTGCGGGAAGTGCCCGTCCTCCCAGCCGGTCACGAACACCACCGGGAACTCCAACCCCTTGGCGGTGTGCAGGGTCATCAACGTGACCACGCCCTCGCCCTCGTCGGGGAGCTGGTCGGCGTCGGCGACCAGTGACACCTTCTCCAGGAATGCGGCCGGCGATCCCGGCTCGGGCTCACCCGCCCGCATCTCCGCCTCCTCGTCGGCCGCGCCGATCTCGGCGGCCACCGCCGCGACCTCGGCGGCGTCGCGACTGAATTCCTTGGCGACCGCGATCAATTCGTTGAGATTGTCGAGGCGGGCAGCATCCTGCGGATTGTTGGAGCCCTCGAGTTCGGCGCGATATCCGCTGCGGTCGACGATCGCGGCGACGAGTTCGCCGATATCGGCGCCCTCGGCGGAGGCATTCACCGACTCGACGTCACCCGCGGCATCGTCGGCGGCACCGGAGCCGGCGAGGAAATCGTTGCGCAATCCCTCGATGAGGTCGACGAATCCGCCGATCTGTTTGACCGCACGGGTATTCAGCAGCGGCACCCGACCGTCGGCCCCCGCCACCAGCGACTGATAGAACGAGATGCCGCGGTTCTCGGCATGGACCGCGACACACGCCTCGGCCCGGTCACCGATGCCGCGACGTGGGGTGTTCAGGATGCGCCGAAGACTGACCGAATCCTCCGGGTTGACGACAACACGCAGGTAGGCGACGATATCGCGGACCTCCTTGCGCTCATAGAACCGGGTTCCGCCCACCACCTTGTACGGAATCCCGTGGCGGATGAACACCTCCTCCAGCGGGCGGGAACCGGTGTTGGTGCGATAGAAGACGGCGATGTCGGCGTAGGTCGACGACTGCGCCCCGCCGATGGTGTGATCGGTGAGCCGTTCGATCTCGGTACCGATGAACATCGCTTCGTCACGGTCGGTGTCGGCGACATATCCGACAATCAACTCGCCCTCACCGGAGTCGGTCCAGAGCTTCTTTTCCCGACGATTCGCATTACGTGCGATCACCGCATTGGCGGCCGAGAGAATGGTCTGGGTGGACCGATAGTTCTGTTCGAGCAGGATGGTCTCCGCCGTCGGGAAATCCCGCTCGAATTCCTCGATATTGCGGATGGTGGCGCCCCGGAAGGCATAGATCGACTGGTCGGCGTCACCGACGACGCACAGCTCCGACGGCGAGACCTCGGCGTCGGTGGCCCGGCCGACCAGCTCACGCACGAGGACGTATTGCGCGTGGTTGGTGTCCTGGTATTCGTCGACGAGCACATGCCGGAATCGGCGCCGATAGTACGCGGCAACCTGGGGATGACGCTGCAGGAGTGCGACGGTCTCACCGATCAGGTCGTCGAAGTCGAAGGCGTTGGCCGCCTGCAGCCGCGCCTGATAGTCACGGTAGATCGCGGCGATCGTCCGGGCGGTCGGATCGTCACCGGCATCGATGCGCGCCTGCTCGGGATCGGTGAGCTCGTTCTTCAGATTCGAGATGGCCACCGCCACGCCCCGTGGGGCGAACTTCTTCGCGTCGAGGCCGAGATCGGTGATGATCATGCCGAGCAACCGCTTCGAATCGTCGGAGTCATAGATGGAGAAGTTGGAGTTGCGGGCGCCCAGCAGTGCTGACTGCGCCCGCAGGATCCGCACGCAGGTGGAGTGGAATGTCGACACCCACATGTACCGCGCGCGCGGCCCGACCAAGGCGATGACGCGTTCGCGCATCTCGGCAGCGGCCTTGTTGGTGAAGGTAATCGCCAGGATCTGTCCGGGGGTGACATCGCGCGCGGCCAGCAGGTAGGCGATCCGACGAGTCAGCACCGAGGTCTTGCCGGAACCGGCACCGGCGACGATCAGCAGCGGCGGACCGGCGTGCACGACGGCGGCACGCTGCTGCGGATTGAGGCCGTCGAGGAGCTCCGCGACACGACCGGAGGCGTGGTCGGCGGCGGCGGTGGGCTGGGGTGTCGAACTGGTGGTCATCGATTGTCGAGGCTACCCGCGCCCCGAGTGGCGGCGCCGGGCACGCCCCGGCCCGGTCACCTATCGGCCGAGCAGATTCGCGGCCACGACCTCGCCCACCCGGCCCTCACCGGTGTGCAACACCAGGCCCGTCGTGATCGGGCGCAGACTCACCGCGCTGCCGTGGCCGTCGAGCTGGACATAAACGACGTGGAGTCCGGCCTGCACCGGCACCCGCACGGCCGGGCCGTCATCGAGCGCCATCTCGACGATGCCCGCCGAACCCGCGCAATAGGTCAGCGCGATCGTCCACCGCCAGCGGATCAGCGGTCCGTCGACCCGCAGCCGGCGCGAACCGTCGGCCTCCGGGCGCGCACAGGTGCCGCGGCCCGCGGCGATCGCGCGCCGGGCGGTCACCGCGCCGGGCGTCAGATTGCCTGCGTTGTCCAGAACGAACAGCCGGTCGGTGACCGAGCCGAACTCGGGTCGGTCGGCGAGCCGGCCGAAGACGTGGCTGATCTGGTTGTTCGGATAGGCCACCGGGAGCAGCACCTCCAGCGGCAGAGCCTGATCGAACATCGGGTGATCCCGGTTGGCGGCGAGCGCACGTTTCGCGTTTGCGAGGTAGGCCGCGGTCGGCCCGTCGGTCCAGGACGACTGATAGGACGCAGTGGAGATCACCGCCGACGCGAAGATCAGGGCCGCGCCGACGAAGCCGGCCGCCAGCCGGATCGTCGACGCGGTCTCGGCCGCATGCCGGGCCCGCCGCGCCGGGGCGGACCCGAGTGCCGGGGCGGCGATGAGCAGGGCGCAGGCCAGCGTCAGCACGACGGCGGAATCCGGCAGGTACCGCAGGGTCTGGGCGAGCTCGAGCGCGGTGTTGGCCGACGACCGGTTCCACATCACCGGGATCTGGGCACCCACGACGTAGACCGCCGCCGCCACCAGGATCGCGGCCGCGCCCGCGCGGCGGCGCACCGCCCAGAACGCCCCGCCGGCGACGACGAGCCAGCCGGCCACGATCATCGGGATCGACGCGAAGCCCATGGGCGGGCTCGGAATCCAGCGTTCCCAATCCCAGGGCCCACCCACCAGCGCGGGTACCACACCGCGGTTGATCGACCGCCAGACGAGCTGTGCGGTCTGCGACAACGAGTGCGTCCCCGCGGTGGCGTCGGCGACCGAGAAGTATAGCAGCGCCCACAGCACGAACACCAGGGTCATCGGCGCCCACAGCGCCCGCCCCGCGACCACCACCGCCCCCAGCGCGGGCGCCGAGCGGTTCTCGGTACGCCGCACCAGCACCGCGGCGATGAGGGCCACCGGCAGGATGAACAACGACTTCTCGAAAAACGCCAGGGCAATCACGAAGACCACGACCGAGCGGATCACGACGAGCCGCCGGCGCACATCGTCGACGCGTTGCCCATCGGCACCGGCTCGGGTGAGGATCACCGCGTCGGCGACGATCCACGCCATCGCGGCCTGCATCGGCAGCGAGTTGAGTCCGGCCGCCCACCACGTGAACGCGGGCACCGTCATCGGGGTGAAGAGGTAGAACGCGAGCGCGCCGAGGCAGGCGACGTCGCGGGTGCCGGTGACTCCCCCGGCCGCCTGGCCCACCCCGTCGCGCCGGCCGCCGACGACGATGCGGATCATCCGCCACACCGCCACCGACGCGAGACCTTGCAGGATGACCAGGGTGATCGCGGGGATGACCCAGTTGACCGGTGCCGCCATTGTCGACAGCCCCGCGACCAGGAACGCCGCGGGCATGAAATGTCCGTCGTGGCTGTGTCCCAGATAATCCCACGAGCCGATCGGCAGTGATGACGCCCGGCCGATCAGGATGAGGTCATCCCAGTAGAAGCCGCCGGTCGCGGCCAGCCAGCTTCGAATCACCAGCTGCGCGACGATGAGCACGACCGCCGCGGGGATGATCGGTACGGACGGCTTTGTCACAGTGCTCGGCATGGCGACCAGTGTCCACGTCGGCGGCCGCACGTGGCAAAATCCAGGTGGTGAGCGACACCACTGCGACCCCCGGCGACGATCCTTCCGGCCCTGCGGTCACCGGCGGCGGTTTCGAGACGACCATCGACCTCTCGGCCTATGATCTCGCCGCCGACGTCAGCGCCCTGCCCGACGAGATCGACGTCCTGCGCGTCGAGATCGACCGTCTCGACGCGATCATCCTCGCGGCCGTCAAGCGCCGATCCGCGGTGTCGAAGAAGGTCGGCCGCGCCCGGATGGCCTCCGGCGGTCCGCGGTTGGTGCACAGTCGCGAGGTGAAGGTGCTCGAACGTTTCGCCGATCTGGGCACCGAGGGCCACACCCTGGCCATGCTGCTGCTGCGTCTGGGCCGCGGGCCGCTGGGTCGCTAGCAGGTTCCCTCGCCTGTCCGCCGGACAGCGCATAGGGTTGGCTCATGAGTGATCTGGATATCACGAGGCCCGACATCACGACCACCCCGGCCTGGCAGGAATTGTCCGCCCACCACGATCGCCTGGAGCCGCTGCACCTGCGGGAGATCTTCGCCGCCGACCCGCGCCGCGGCACCGAGCTCACCATCGACGTCGGAGACCTGCACATCGACTACGCGAAGCATCGGGTGCATCGCGAGACGCTCGATCTGCTGTTCGCCCTGGCCCGGGCGGCCGGGCTGGAGCAGCGGCGCGACGACATGTTCGCCGGTGTCCACATCAACACCTCCGAAGACCGGGCCGTCCTGCACACCGCACTGAGGCTGCCGGCCGGCTCGTCGCTCGTCGTCGATGGTCAGGACACCGTCGCCGACGTCCACGAGGTCCTCGACGCGATGGGGTCCTTCACCGATGCGCTGCGCAGTGGCGAATGGACGGGGCATACCGGGAAGTCGATCACCGACGTCGTGAACATCGGGATCGGCGGCTCTGATCTCGGCCCGGCCATGGTGTATCAGGCGTTGCGCCACTATCGCGATTCGGCGATCCGCTGCCACTTCGTCTCCAACGTGGATCCGGCCGATCTCGTCGCCACGCTCGCGGTCCTCGATCCGGAGACCACCCTGTTCATCATCGCGTCGAAGACCTTCGGCACCTTGGAGACCCTCACCAACGCGACCGCGGCGCGCACCTGGCTGCTGGACCGGCTCGGTGCGGGCACCGAGGCCGTTGCCAAACACTTTGTCGCCGTGAGCACCAATGCCGACCGCGTGTCGGCATTCGGGATCGACACGGCCAACATGTTCGGCTTCTGGGATTGGGTGGGGGGACGCTACTCGGTGGATTCGGCCATCGGCCTGTCCATCATGGCGGCCATCGGCAAGGACGGATTCGCCGAGTTCCTCGCGGGCTTCCATCTCGTCGACGAGCATTTCCGCACCCAGCCACTCGAGCAGAATGCGCCGGTGATCCTGGGCCTCATCGGCCTGTGGTACTCGAATTTCTTCGATGCACAGTCACGGGCTGTGCTCCCCTACTCCAACGACCTCGCCCGGTTTGCCGCGTACCTGCAGCAGCTCACGATGGAGTCGAATGGCAAATCGGTGACGGCGCAAGGTAATCCGGTATCCACCGACACCGGCGAGGTGTTCTGGGGGGAACCCGGCACCAATGGTCAGCACGCCTTCTACCAACTGCTTCACCAGGGCACCCGGATCGTCCCGGCCGATTTCATCGGTTTTGCCGAGCCCACCGACGATCTCCCCGTCGATGCCGATGGCACTGGCTCCATGCACGATCTGCTGATGAGCAACTACTTCGCGCAGACCAAGGTCCTGGCCTTCGGCAAGACCGCCGAGGAGATCGCCGCCGAGGGGGTTCCGCCGGAGGTGGTGCCGCACAAGGTGATGCCGGGGAATCGCCCGTCGACGTCGATCCTGGCACCCCGGCTCACGCCGTCGGTGGTGGGACAGCTGATCGCACTCTACGAGCATCAGGTCTTCGTCGAGGGCGCGGTCTGGGGCATCAACCCCTTCGACCAGTGGGGGGTGGAGCTCGGCAAGACGCAGGCGATGGAGCTGCTCGGCGTGATCACCGACGCCGAGGCACCCGCGGTACTGGATGACTCGTCGACCGACGGATTGGTGCGCTGGTATCGCGAGCGACGCGGCCGCAGCGTGTGAGAACTGCGGGGCCGGGTGACCCCGCACCCGTCGACATCCTGCGGTCGCGCACCATCGGCTACCTTACGCAGGTGAATATTTCCGAATTTTCGCGTCTCCTGGGTGGTGCGGCGCTGCTGTCGGCGACCGCGCTGGTGGTGGCTGCCTGCTCGGCGGAGCAGCCGTCGGCGGCGCCGGGTACCTCCAGTTTTCCGACGTCGGTCTCGGTGGCCGTGCCCGAGGGTACGCCGGAGCCGACCGCCCCGGGGACGACGCTGAGGTTCGGGGAGTCGGCGGTCCTGCCGGCCAATGCCTTCCGCCTCGACGGACCGACGGCCCTCTACACGGTCACCGGGATCACCAAGGGCGAGGGCATCCGCAAGGAGGCGATGCACGACGGTCAGGCCTACTTCGTGTATCTGACGGTGACCGCACTCTCGGCACGCCCCACGGCAGCGCCCGGCGTCGTCGGATTTGCCGGCAGCGTCGACGGGCACACGCCGTTGCTGACGACGCCGCCGCCCGGCGGACTGCGCGCCTGCGTGAAGGCCGACCCGCAGGAGCGGATGAAGCGTGGCGAGTCCTACGCGACCTGCCTGGTCGCGTATGCCGATCCCGACCAGGAGCCGACGCAGGTGATCTTCTGGGCCAACACCGGCGGTGAGACGAGCACGAACTTCGAGGCATCACCGGTGGCGTGGACGAGTCCGGCCCCGGCCGGGTCCGGGGCGCCGTCGTCGGCCCCGGTGTCCGAGCCCGCGGGGTAGCGGCGGTGGTGGGGGGTGCGTCCGATTGCCGCGCAACCCCCGTGGCTGCGCTCATCGTCGGATCAGACCCGATGTGCTCATCTCGCTATGAAGTTCTCAAGTGACATGCGACGCCGGTCGCGACCGGCAGCTGATTATGTTGTTGGACAAGGACTCTCAGATACTCAAGCAACTACTCGTAGGGTGCCGCCAAGGTCAGGCGGCGACCGGTTCACCCACATCGGGCCGCCTTCTTTCGTAGGAGGGAATCGGCCGACGACGCGCATCCACCGTCGCCGGTGGGATGAGCCAGGGATGCCGGTCGATCCCCATCACCACATCCCACCCCTGATGGTGGACGGCATCGTGGCAGGCCGGGCAGAGCAGGCACCCGTTGTCGACATCGGTGGCGCCGCCCTGTGACCAATGCACCAGGTGGTGCACGTGCGTCCACCCCGCCGGCGCACCACACTTCACGCACCCGGTGTCCCGCAGCCCGATCGCCGTCCGCTGTGCCCCGGTGAACAGGCGTTTCTCCCGCCCCACCTGCAATGGTGCGCCCTCGCCGTCGACGATCACCACCCGTGTCGTCCCGTCACACGACAACAGTTCGAGGGTGTCACGGGTGACCGACCCCAGAAACCCCAACCTCGCCAGATCCGGGGTGTCGGCGGGCACCCTGAGCACAATCCGCGTCCCCAACCCGACGCTCGACGGATGCTCAGCCGCGAGGGCCCGGGCAGCCGCGTCGAGAATCACCTCAAAGGCATCCGCCAGTCGTTGATCCGGTGATCGTGGATCCCGGGATCCGTCGGGCTGTGGAGCGGGCGCGGAGTGCGCGTCGATCAGGGTGCGCAGTTTCTCCCCAGCCGGGGCGTGCAGGTTGCCGGATAGCTGCGTCCGGCCATCATCATCGGTACCCACGTTGAGTCGATTCAATCGTCGATCCTCCGCCGCCGGTGGCCCGCCTGCGTCGGCAGCGAGCTGGTTGCCCAGCGCCTTGGCGGCATCGCCGATCTCGGCGGGTGTCGCCCCGGAGAAGTGTTGCGCGAGCAACCGATTCACCACCTCCGACCGCGCATCAGCGTCGAAGTCTCCACCGACCCGACCGGCCACCTGATTCACCCACCATCACCAACTCCCGCGTACTGCGGCCGTGCGCCTGCGCGACGCCGAGTCGGTCGCACTGTCCGACCCACTGCGCACACTGGTCATCAACCACATTCCGTAGCCGCCCCAGCACCGTCAGGACGGCATAGGCGCCGGGTCCGGTGATCTCGTCGGGTACGGCGAGATCAGCCAGGGTATCGAGGAGTTCCTCGACGTTGGCAGCGATCTCAATATGTTTCATACCACTATCTTAGACGAACTAGATTACTATATCTGAGATACACCTGAGAGTTGCGCATCGGATCAATAACATTGATCGACGGGTGACCGACACCTCTAGTATATTACCGACCCCGCGTTCTGGGGTGTGGTTGGTATGTTTGTCTCGGCAGATCCGTGCCCTCTGCCGGACAGGACGATCGTCATGCCGTCGCACAAGAGGCGCCCGGTGCTCTTGACCCCACCGGCCGGCTACCGGCGCTGGTCGCTGCGGCCGCTGGAGAAGCACGTGACGCTGGTCGATGACATCCCTGATCTGGACCACTCCACCATCGGACGGGGTCTTACTGTAAAAGGCGACCTGCGTCCTCATCTGAAGGCCCGATGGACGACCTCGGCATCCTCAACACCGAACGCGTCGCCTGGCAGGCCGCCACCAACGCCGGCACCGAACCGTCGATACCTCGACAGCGGCGACGGTCAGGCCAGACTCTCCGACTCCGCACCAACGGCCACGTCTACACCATCCGTCGAGTGAGCGCGGTCGGCAGATGCCGCAGCGCGGCCGCGATCGGCAGCCACGGCCACCGCGGAACGGGCGCGTAGGCCTTTTCCGCCTCGATCGCGGCAACCATCGCGTCGACGCCGGTGTCGGTCCCGACCATGAGCGCGGTCTTGAGCCCGCGGTTGATGTCGGTCTCGATGTAGCCGGGCAAGATGATCGACACCCTGATCGGTGAGTTCGCGAACTCGGCCTGAAGGCCCTGCCCTATCGCGGCCAATCCGGCCTTCGACGCCGAGTAGGCGGTCTGCGCCTTCGGCAGGCCGCGGACGGCGCTCATCGAGCTGATGAGGACCAGGTGTCCGTGATTCTGGGCGCGGAAGATCGCCAGTGCGGCCTCGATCTGGGCGATCGCCCCGATGAGGTTGGTCTGCACGGTCTCGATGTTCGCGTGCATTCTGCCGGTGCCCAGCGGGGCACCCTTGCCCAGACCCGCGTTGACAATGACACGGTCGAGTCCGCCCAGCTCGTCGCGCAACGCGCCGAAGGTGACGGGCACCGCGTCGACGTCGGTCACGTCGAGCGCCGCGACGGCGACCTGCCGGGCCTGCGGGCGCAACTCGGCGGCGAGATCGTCGAGGCGATCGACTCGCCGCGCGGCCAGCGCGATCGACCGGCCCTGCGCCGCGAATCGGCGGGCCATCCCCTCCCCCAGGCCCGAGCTCGCACCGGTGATCAGGATCTTCTCGCGCGTCGTCACATCGAGCCAAGCTACCCGACGGGCCGGGTGAGCCGGAGGACGGCGGTCTGCCCGTCGTCGTCGTGAAACACCGTGGTCCGATACCGCGGTGCAACCACGGTCTCGGCCTGGGCGCTGTTCAGCTCGATCGCGAGATGCCCGCCCGGCGCCAGCCAGTCGTGGGCCTCGTCGATCAGCCGGTGCACATGGTCGAGTCCGTCGGTCCCACCGAGCAGTGCGCGGTGCGGCTCGTGGTCGGCCGATTCGTGCGGCAGAAGGTCCAGCGCATCGTCGGGCACGTAGGGCGGGACTGCCGCGATCACCGTCACCGCGCCACGCAATACCTCCGGCAGCGCCGACAGCCCGTCGCCACACCACACCCCCGCGCGGTCCCCGAGATTGCGGCGGGCATGGGCGAGGGCACGCTCGTCGATGTCGACGGCATGGACACGCGCGTCGGGCACATACTCCTGGACGGTCGCGGCGAGCGGCGCGGCCCCGCAATACGCTTCGACGACGACGACCGGCCCGCGGACCGCAGCCGCCGCCGCAATGGCAACGGCCGCAACCAGTTCAGATCGCTGGCGGGGAATGAAGACTCCCGGCCCGACCGAGAGCCGCCGACCGGCGAACTGCACCCAGCCGACGAGATGTTCCAGGGGCTCGCCGGCCACGCGGCGTCGGCAGAGAACATCGAGATGTGCGGGGCCAGTGACGGATTCGCGCAGGATCGCAGCCTCCTCCGCGGCGAAGACGCACCCTGCGGCGCGGAGCGTCGCGACCAATCGATCGGGGTCATTCCGGGTCCCTGCGGATTCGGTCACTTGAGCAGCCGCGACATCCGGCGATCGGCCAGGATCTTGCCGCCGGTCTGGCAGGTGGGACAGTACTGAAACGAGCGGTCGGCGAACGCCACCTCACGGACGGTGTCGCCGCAGACCGGACACGGCAATCCGGTCCGTGCGTGCACTGTCAGGCCGGTTCGCTTCTCCGACTTCATCGTTGCTGCCCGCTGTCCGTCGAGCCGGGCGATCGCGGCGCCGAGGACGTCGTGAACGGCGGCGAACAGTGCGTCGATCTGTTCTGCGGTCAGGGATTTCGCCGTCGCGAACGGGGACAGTTGTGCGGCATGGAGGATTTCGTCGGAGTAGGCGTTGCCGACGCCGGCGATGATGCGCTGGTCGGTGAGGACGTTCTTGATCCGTCCGCCGGTGCCGTGGAGGATGTCGGCGAACTCCTCACGCGTCACCGCGAGGACGTCGGGTCCGAGGCCGGCGATGCGGTCGACGTCGGTGACCTCTCGGACCACCCAGACCGCCACACGTTTCTGGGTGCCCGCCTCGGTGAGATCGAAGCCCTCGCCGGGCAGGCCGCAGTGCACGCGCAGCGCGATCGGGCTCTTGCCGCCCGGGCGGAGCGGACGCGCCGACATGCCCTCGCTCCACCGCAACCAGCCCGCACGGGAGAGGTGGACGACGAGGTGGATCACCGGATCGGCAACCACCTGGTCGAGTCCCGGCGTGGTCCGGATGACCAGGTATTTGCCCACCCGGCCGACCGAGTCGACGACGCGCCCGGTCAGCGCGAAGACCGGAGGATCGGCGGTCTTGAGCACCGACAGCGACGCCACGTCGATCCGGCGGATGGGCAGGCCGGCGGCGTGGTCGTCGAGGAAATCGGCGAGAGCGGTGACCTCGGGCAGCTCGGGCATGGTCTCAGTGTGCTCTAGTTGACGGATGATCTCAGCACCGATTTCCGACGCCGAGCTCGCCGCGCGGATCGTGACCGGCGCCGGGGAGATCCTGGTGGGGGTACGGTCGGGCGATCTGCTGCAGGGCCGACAGCTCGGTGACGCGGGGGATTCGTTGGCGCAGGCCTGGATCGGCGCGGTGTTGCGCCAGCATCGACCACACGATGCGGTGCTGTCGGAGGAGGCCGCCGATGTCGGCGACCGCCGCTCGGCCGCCCGGGTCTGGATCATCGATCCGCTGGACGGGACCAGTGAGTTCTCGGCCGGCTCCGACGACTGGGCGGTCCATGTCGCGCTCACCGTCGACGGCGCGGTCGGCGATGCCGCGGTCTCGCTGCCCGCGACCGGCGAGCTGTTCCGCACCGACACGGTGGCGCCCGCACCCACCGAACCATCGGGGCGGATGGCGATGTCGCGGTGGGGTGCCACCCATGAGGTCGCGATCGTCGCCCGACGGCTCGGGTTGCGGCCGGTGCCGATCGGCTCGGCCGGTGCCAAGGCGATGGCGGTGGTGCGCGGCGATGTCGACGCCTACGTCCACTCCGGCGGACAGTACGAGTGGGACAACTGCGCGCCGGTCGGGGTGGCGTTGGCCGCGGGCCTGCATTGCAGCCGCCTCGACGGGTCGCCGATCGTCTACAACCGGCCGCGCCCCTACATGCCCGACTTCGTCATCTGCCGTCCCGATCTTGCCGACCCCATCCTCGATGTCGTCGGCCGGCGGTGACGGCGCCCGCGCGGCTCAGACCGCGCGGCGTGTCAGCCCGTGCTTGCGGGCGGTGACGTCAAGGATCAGCTGACGCGGCAGCAGCCGTCGGAGAACGAAGACGATCGCGGCGCTGTTGCCCTTGGCGTAGAAGGGCTTCGGGTGGTCGGCGAGGGCGGCGTCGACGATCACGCGGGCCATGGTCGCGGCGTCGATCCCGGCCTGCTCGTTGCGCCGGGTGGCGGCGGCGAGGGTCTCGTACTCCGCAGCGTAGGGGCCGTCGGGATCGATGTGGACGGTGCGGCGTTCGCCGATGCCGGTGGCGATGGTCCCAGGTTCGACGCTGATCATCCGGATGCCGAACGGGGCGACCTCGCGCCGGGTGGCCAGGGCGTAGGCCTTGAGCGCGGACTTCGTGGCGGCGTAGTTGGACCGGAAGGCGACGGGGAAGCTCGAGAGCATGGACCCGATCATCAGCACCGTGCCACGGCGGCGTTCGCGCATACCCGGCAGGACCGCCTTGGTCAGGGCGATCGGGCCGAAGACGTTGACCGCGAACAGCGCTTCGATCGCGGCCATCGGGGTGTCCTCGAGGGCACCGGCCGCCGACTCGCCCGCATTGTTGACCAGGATGTCGATCTCGCCCACCTCGGCAGCACACGCCGTCGCGGAGGCGTAGTCGGCGTTGTCGAGGCGGACGTAGGTGACCCCGGGGATCGGGTCGGCGACGGTGTCGGGGTTGCGGCTGGTCCCGAAGACCCGCAGACCGCGCGCGACGAACTGTCGGGCGACCTCGGCGCCGATTCCGCTGCTGGCGCCGGTGACGAGGACGGTGTGGGCGGCCGGAGACGTCATGGCTCTCACGGTAACCTGCGGACAGAACGCCTCGGGGGCGGGCCGCAGCCTATCGGCGGCTCACGCGATGCCCCCGGCCGGGTCGATGCCGACGACGCGGGTCGGGGACCACACCAGGGTTCCGTGCTCGAAGTGCTGTACCCGGGCACCCGCCTTCGTCGCGATCTCGCCGGAGGTGGGCCACCCCCACGGGCCGTCCTCGAATCCGGAGCGGTTCCACGCCAGCCGGATGTCACCGCCTATCGGCCAGCCCGGCTGCCCGTTCTTCCGGTAGATCGCGCCGTACTGAAAGCCCTGCACCACGCCCTCACGCAGGAGGGTGCGGTCGGTGACCGGATAGCCGAGCGGGCCGGCCTCCCACGTCAACCCGGCCCACGTCTCGAAGATCGCGGTCGGCACCGCGTGCGCACCGTGGACCGGATGCCAATAGACATGGCCGTTCTCGAACCGGGCGTACCGGCCGACCTGGTCCGGGCACACCAGCTCGCCGACGGTGATGCGCCGGCCCAGCCAGGTCGCCTTGGCCGCGGCCTCGTCGATCCTGTTGACCGGCGGCGCCGACGGCTGACCCGAGGCGAACTCGGCGACGAACGTCGCAAACCGGTCCCACGGGAAGCCGTCGCCGACGTCGGTGTGGGTGCCGATGCCCAGGACCAGGGTCACATACCGGTGATCGGAGATCCCGGAGCCGCGGCGGTACGGCGGCGCGAGCACGGTGGTCGGGATGCCGTATTTCTTGCAGTCGGCGACGGCGAGCCAGGCCGCGATCCGGATATCGTTTTCCCGTATCAACCACTGTGCCCGCGACCAGGCTGCGCGGGATCCGGCGAAACACAGGTTGATGCTGTAGGCATTGGCGTCCAGCACCGACCAGGAGGCGTAGTCGGTGTCGACGACATCGCAGACGATGCCGTCGCGCACGGTGTAGTGGTAGGAGGCACCGTTGTTCGGGTTGTTCAGGTAGGCGGCAAGGGATTCCGCCGACGACCCGCCCTCCTCGGTGTGCAGCAGGAACAGTGTCGGCCAGGCGCCGTTGCGGGAGGACAGCGAGCTGCCCATCCGGTCGAGTTCGAGGAATTCCGGTGTGGCCATGGAGCAGGTCTCCCTTGTCTGTCGAGTCTCGCGGTCGATGCGTCCAGCGAATCATGACGCGCGCCGCCGGTTGCGGGCTCCCCTGACTTGGCAGCGCTCCGCTCAGGCAAGGCGGCAGCGCATACCTACGATAATTCTCGAGGCTCTGGTTCCAGACAACCACCAGCACTGGGCAGCCTCATCGGCGACATCGGCGATCACCACCGTGGCGAAGGTACTCACAACGCCAC
>JASGFO010000039.1:0-21698 GCA_047605505.1 Gordonia sp. (in: high G+C Gram-positive bacteria)
CGCCGACGACGACCGAGACCACGACGACCGAGACCACGACAACCGGGTCGACGACAACCGGGTCGACGACGGCGCGACCGACGATCAGCCAGACCGACCCGCTCGCCCTGCTGCGGGCGGCCGGGGTGGGGGCCTTCTCGCCGTCGATCGCACCGTTCTGCGTGACCCCCACCGACGACAATCCGCTCGGCCTGGCCACCGCGGGCGCCGGCGGGGTCTCCGGTCCGTGGCCGATCCTGACCGATGCGAGCAATGCGCTGGACAATCTGGCCCAGAGTCTCGGGATGGCGCCGGTCACCCTGCCGAACTTCGCCGACTCCGACGAGACCGCCTTCGCCTTCGTCCCCTCGGTCACCCTCACCGGCACCAAGGTGCAGGTCGCCTGGTTCAACACCACCACCCTGCGGGGCGGGTTCGCCGATCTGACCGCCCTCCCCCACGCCCAGAAAACCCTGCTGACGACGCTCGCACCCGGCCTCGGCGGCATCCGGCTGGCCAAGGTGGACACCGGTGCAGGCAGCGTCCTGGCGGCGGTCTACGGGAGCGGCTACAACGGCAGCCGGACCTGCTACTTCCTCCCGGCCGTGGGCGTCGTGGAGAATTCGTGATCACCATCGCCCGACGTCCCCGTTGGGTGCGGGCCCGGGCCCGCTGGGCCACCGCGATCCTGGTGGTGGCGGTCGTGCTGTTCGTCGCCACCTCGGTTGTCGGGTTCGCCCACGCCGCCCCGGCCCCGACCGGCACGACCACCCCGTCGACGGCGATGCGCGGGCCCAACGATCCGGGCACCGTCTACGCCAACCGGCCGATTCCCGGCTCACAGCTGATCGCCGGCGCCGCCCAGGGCTACCAGTACACCTTCTGGAGCGCCGCAGCCGACGGCGAGCCCCGGCGCGCGACCGCGTCGCTGTACCTCCCCGCGGCCACCGCCCCGGCGCGCGGCCATCCGATTCTGGTGTGGGCGCCGGCCGCCCGCGGTCTCGCCGCGCGGTGCGCGCCGTCGGTGAACCCCACCGACGCCGACCGCGCCGCCCTGCGCACCTGGCTGGCCCGCGGATATGCGGTCGTGATCACCGACGCCGCCGGTCTCGGGATGCCGGGCGCACCGCAGTACGACGACGTCGGGACCACGGCCCGCACCCTCGTCAACGCGGTCCGCGCGAGCCGCGACATCGCCGCCGATCTCGCCCCGCGGTGGGCGGTGGCCGGCGCCGGACAGGGCGCGTCGGCGGCACTGATGGTGGCCACCCAACGGTCCGGTCTGCGGGCTCCCGGCCTCGATCTGCGGGGGGTCACGGCGACGTCGATCCCGGCCGAGTTCGCGGCCGTCCTCGGCCGACTCGGGCCGTCGGTGACGACACCGCTGCCCGCCGGCTGGATCACCGAGGCGTTGTACACGCTGGCCGCGGTCCGCATCGCCCATCCCGAGGTCGGGCTCGACGATCATCTGACCCCGGCTGGCCGGTCGTGGCTGGCCAAGGCCGCCGAAGTCTGCGCCGCCGAACTGACCCCGGCCGTCGCCGACCTGCGGCTCGCGTCGCTGTTCACCCGGCCGCTGCGCACCAATCGCCGCCTGATGACGGTGCTCGACGCCGCGTCGACCCTGCCCGCACGCGGCTTTGCCCGGCCGGTCCTGATGACCCAATCCGTCCGCGACACGACGGTCGTCGTGCCGCTGACGCTGGCCTATCTCCACGCCGCGCGGGCCGGCAACCGCCGGGTCACCGCACGCACCTACCTGACCGCCGACACCGCGCAGGCAGCACGGTCCGCCGACACCGATCGCGACAGATTCCTCCAAACGGTGCTGCGATGACCGCCGCGGCCCGGGTGCGCTGCTATGTCGCGGCCGCGGCGGTGGCGTCGGTGGCCGGCGCCCTGGGCCCGCGCCGCGGGGCCGCGCTCACCAAGCCGGTACCGATGCTGATACTGGCCGGCCAGATCGCGCGCACACGCCGCCGACGCAGTCTCGCCGACACCGTGCTGCTCGCGGCGGCCGCCGGGTTCTCCGCGGCCGGCGACCGCGCCATGCTCGTCGAGGAGTTCACCCCCGACGGCCCCGGGAAGGATCGCCGGCTGGCCTGGGGGGCCGGGCTGTTCACCGGCGCCCAGGTGGCCTACTGCGCGTTGCTGTGGCGGCGGGGTGCCCGCCCGCATCCGGCGGCACTCCTCCCCCGGACCGCGGTGCTGGCCGAGTCGGCGGCGGTCCTGGCAATCCACCGGCCGCGGCTGCTGCCGGTTCTGGGCACCTACGGCAACGCCCTCGCGGCGATGTCGGCGCTGGCCGCGGACCTCGACCGCCCCCGGTTGCGGCTGGGCGGGCTGGCGTTCCTCGCGTCGGACCTGACGATCATCAACCGCCGCCATCTGCTCACGAACCCCGCGGCCCGGACCACCGCCGAGATCTGGGTGCTGGCCACCTACTTCGCGGCGCAGGGACTGCTCATCGACGAGCTCACCTGATCAGGCGGTCGCCCGCCCCCGACACGTCGACTGCTGCGGGTTGACCATCGGCACCACGATCAGCGCACCGATCTGCTGGCGGATCGTGAAGGCGACCGGCCCCGCACCCGGGTGCAGGACGGCCTGCCAGGTCACCGTCCGCGCCCGCGCCGGGACCCGCACGGTCCCGGTCCGACCGGTCCGCAGGTTACGCCAGCTCACCCGGGTCGCGACGGTGTACTCGACGAGACCGGACTGTGTCCGCGACGAGCCGACCAGGGAGATCGCCGGCCCGGGCAGCCCATCCGACGGGAACGCGATCCGGTTGTAGACGTCCACCCAGACCCGGATTCGCGGTCCGGGCAGCGGATTGGCGCTGTCACAGCGCAGCGTGGTGACCAGATTCGGTTCGGGATCGACCAGCGGTGCGGCATCCGCAGTACCGGCACCGGTGAGCACGCCGGTGGCGGCGCAGGCGGCAGCGAGGAGGCGAAAGCGTCGGGACACCATGGGGCGCCATTGTAACGACCGTTACCCTTGCCCCATGGCGAAACTGCACATTGCCCAGGAGGCCGTTGCCGACGAGTTGTTGTCCACCGATCCGTTCGCCCTGCTCACCGGGATGTTGCTGGATCAACAGTTCCCGATGGAGCGGGCGTTCGCCGGCCCGGCGAAGGTCAAGGAACGCTTCGGCACCCTGGATCCGGCTGCCATCGCCGACGCCGACCCGGAAGCCTTCGCCGATCTCTGCGCCACGCCGCCGGCCGTGCACCGCTACGGCCGGTCGATGGCCGGCCGCATCCAGGCCCTCGCGCGGGTCGTCGTCGATGAGTACGACGGCCGCGCCGAGACGGTGTGGACCGAGGCCACGACCGGCGCCGACCTGATCGGCCGGGTCCGCGCACTGCCCGGCTTCGGTGAACAGAAGGCGAAGATCTTCACCGCATTGCTCGCCAAACAGCTCGGCGTCACACCACCGGGCTGGACGACGGTCGTCGGCGACTACGGGAAGGCCGGGCACCGATCGGTCGCCGACGTCGTCGACGCCGAGTCACTGCTGAAGGTGCGCGAGTTCAAGAAGTCCGCAAAGGCCGCGGCCAAAGCCGCCGGCGCGACTACAGACAAAGGCTAAGGTGCCCGATATGGTTTCCCCCACCCCAGACCCCGCCGGGGCGAAGGCCGGCCAGAAGGCTCTCCCGGCAGCCGTGCGCACGTCCCGATCCCGGCTCAGCCCACGATCGGTGGTCGAATTGCCGTTTCGGCTCGGCTTCGCCGCGACCGGCGTCGCGATCGCCGGGGTCGAGTCGGCGGTCAGCATCGCCCGGCTGACGGCCGGCAGCGTGCAGCACGAGGTCAACACCGCACTCGGAATCAGCGGCGACGAGGTCGGCAGTGCGCGCGCCCCGCTGACGATCCTGGCGCAGGTCGCCGAGCTCCTTGCCCCCGACCGGCCGTTCGGCCGCATCATCGCCCCCGGCGGGCCACTGGAGCGGCTGCTGGTGCGCGGCGGCGTCGTCGACCGGCTCACCGCCCGCGACGGCATCCTGGAGAAGCTCACGGCGCCGGGCGGCTTGCTCGATCAGATGACCGAAGACAACGGCATCCTGACCCGCCTGGCGTCGAAGGGCGGACCGCTCGATCAGCTGACGCGATCCGGCGGCGTCATCGAGCAGCTCACCGCGAGTGAGGGCATCCTCGAGCGGTTGACCTCCGAGGGCGGGGTCATCGACAAGCTCTCCGCCCCCGACGGCATGCTCGACAAGGCCACCATGCCGGGCGGCATCCTCGACCGTCTCGTCGAGGACGACGGGCTGCTCGACCAGCTGGTCGGTGAGGGCGGCGCGATCGAGCGCGCCATTGCGCCGGGCGGCCCACTCGACCGGATCAGCGAGCTCACCGAGGTGATCAGCCAGCTCGCCCCGAATCTGCTCGCCATGCAGGAGACCGTGCACGAGCTGGCCGAGACGGTGGAGTTGCTGAACGCGTCGGTGGCCCCGCTCGGCAACCTGGCCGATCGCTTGCCCAAGCGCCTCACGCGTGGCGCCAAGGGACATATCGACGCGTCGACGCCGTATCCGATGCCACGGCCGCCGCAGATCACGGGCTGAGCCCGGCGATCTCGCTCAGCGCCGACCGCAGGAGTTCCAGGTAGCGGTCCGGGTCGGCGCAGCTGTGCCGCGAGGTGGTCACCGAGATGGTGACCACCTCGCCGATCCCATGCACGCCGTGGGTGAGGCCCTGCGCGGGTGAGAGTGCGGGGAATCCGGCGGTGAATCGTACCGGCGCGCCGGCGACGGTGAGATCGGCGGGGCCACGGTTCACCGACGACACGACCGTCACCCCGGTGATGCGGGTGGGGCGGAGGGTGGGATCGAACCGGCGGACACCCCAGTGCGTCAGGGGCGCGGGGGTGGCGTCCTCGGCGCGGCGGGCCGCGACCGTCGACGGTGTGCACGCCGCATCACGGGCGGCGGTGATGGCCGCGGAAATGCGGTCGGCCCGCTCGTCGACGGACATCCCGCCCGGGGGCAGGGCAATTCCGGAATTCCCGAAGTTGTTGCGCGCGTGCGCTGGTGACGGACGCCCGATGGTCAGCTCCACGGCGTACGGTCGGCCGGAATCGCCGAGATGGCGCGGTAGTGCCGTCGAGATCGCGGTCAGGACGGCGACGGTCACACTGTGTCCGCCCCGCGTGAGATCGGCGACCGGCACGGTGAGGGTCCGCAGGATTCGGTCCGGTCCCGGGGGCTCGTTGAGCGCGGTCAGCGGGACCCCGGACGCCGGTCGCGGCCCCGCCTGTGCGGTGCGCCGCGCGGCGACGATCCCGCGGACCAGGGTCTCGGCGAACGCCACCGGGAAGCGTGCGGCTCCGAGCGCAGCGAGACCCAGCGCGGGCACCCGCCGGTCGGTGGTGCCGTCGTCGGACGTGTCGACCACGGCCGTCTGCCGCCCCGACAGCAACTCCCGCGCAATCGCCGAAGTCCGCCGACCATCGCCCAGGGCGTGCGAGATCTGCAGCACCACAACGAGAACCGGCCCCGCAGCCCGATCGGGTGGGGTGACACCGTCGGGTGGGGTGACACCGTCGAACAGGTGTAGCCGCCAGCACCGCCGGGTGACGTCGAGTTGGTCGGCCATGAGTTCGCCGAGCCGATCCAGGCACCCTTGCCAGGACCAGGGACCGTGGTGCACGCGGAGCTGATCGTCGGCGACCGCGGCACGCGCCCAGTACGGCCGGTCGAGGTGTCCGGGAACGTCGACGACGCGGAGGCGGAGATCGGCGATGCC
Organism: Gordonia sp. (in: high G+C Gram-positive bacteria); assembly: GCA_047605505.1. Lineage (GTDB taxonomy): Bacteria > Actinomycetota > Actinomycetes > Mycobacteriales > Mycobacteriaceae > Gordonia. The sequence goes on from JASGFO010000039.1 coordinate 5,731, forward strand.
GTGCGCGCGGGAGAGCAGATCGCGGCCGACCTCGACGACACCGAGGTCCGGCGCGGTGAAGGCATAGAGGAGGAATTGATCGTTGGGAATCTTTTCCGACAGCCAATAGGAGCGCGCATCTGCCGGCGCCATCCGGTGCATGGGGCGATGATAGGGGTCGGTGCACCGCCATTCCCGCCGGCGCCGGTGTGTCCGCCGAATCGGGTGACGCCGACTGTGTCCGGACGGTCGGCAGGTTCTGGTGTCCTGGATCACCAAAACGGCGTGTTACTGGTCACAGGGTGATCGGTGTGGCCGGCGGGCTCGGCGCCCGAGGAATACCGCGTTGTCCAGCCAGTTCTCAGAAATCCGCACCCGTTATCGCGCCGTGATCTATCGCGACCACCGCGCGACCGTGGCGTGACCTTTTCGTGATCAATCCGTAGGGTCACCAGCTGTCCAGAATTCGCCTCCGCAAACCACCCGGTTGCGTCGGGGGATGACAGTGAAGGAAACGATGACGACCACCATGAAGAAGCTCGCGGTCCGTGCCGGCGTGATCGGCGCCCTGGCCATGACCCCCTTCGGTCTGGCGACCGCCACCGCTTCGGCCGACACCGGCCACAACTGGGATGCCGTCGCCCAGTGCGAATCAGGCGGCGACTGGAGCATCAACACCGGCAACGGCTACTACGGCGGCCTGCAGTTCTCGCAGAGCACCTGGGAGGCGAACGGCGGCAGCGGCAGCCCCGCCTACGCCTCCCGCGAAGAGCAGATCCGGGTCGCCGAGAACACCCTCGCCACCCAGGGCCCGGGCGCGTGGCCGGTGTGCGGCCAGTACCTGTGATCTGACGGGTCGGCGACGGGTGCCGCTCCGCGCATGCCGCGGGAGCCCGGGTCAGTCACCGGGCTCGAGGTCGATGTCGAGCGCACTGACCGCAATGCCGTAGGGCAGGAACCGCACCCGCCGCCTGCCATCGGTGTTGTGCTGGTTGGCGCGCAGCGCCTCGAGCTCGGTGGCATAGACCTGCTCGACGCGGGTGCCCGCGTCGTCGACGACGAAGACCGCCCACACCCCGGATCCGGCCTCACCGGCCGTCTGGGGCGCGGGCGCGGGCGACGACGCGTTGACAAAACTCGACCAGGTCTGCGGGCCTACCGATCCGGCGACGATGCGCCCGAAGATCTCCCGGAGTCCCTCCCCGGCCTCACGGGCCAGCCGGTCGAACTCCTCGGGATCGAATCCGAAGCGGGCATTGTCGTCAGCCATGGCGGCCTCCTGAGAATCGCGGGTCGTGGCCGGATGGCCGGTCCCTCCAGTGTGGCGATCGTCGCCGGACACCGCCACCATCAGCGCCGGACTGTCGCGCTGTGCGGGAGCTACCCGAGCAGCGTCTGGCGATACGACGCGGCGAAGCGGTCGAGGGCAGCCTGGTCAAGCGCGCGCCGGTCGCCGCGGAACCCGACGAAGAGCTCGCCGCCCATCCCGGCCACCCCGACCGCGATCGGCACCGTCGGCGACAACGGCGGCGGGGAAAACCACACCTCGGTCACCGCACCGGCCGCACCGAAATCACCGATGGTGAGCCGCCCCAGATTCGACAGCGCGGTGGTCTCCACGAACTGCCGCTCCACCAGCGGCAGCATCGACGTCAGTCCGCGTTTGAGCGCAGCAGGCAGCTTGTTGCCCGGTTCGAGAATGTCGACGATCCAGCCGGCCGCGCCGTTGTCCTTGACGACGGTCGTCTCGTCGCGGACCATCTCGGTTGCCCGGATCAGATCGTCGACGTCGGTGGGCACGAAGATCGTCAGATAGCTGGCAAAGTTCGAGACCACATGCCCCGACCACTCGGCGGCCCGCAGGTTCACCGGCATCAACACCGAGACACTGTCGCCGGCCTTGGCGTCGTGGGCCGCGTTCCAGGCGACGATCGTCAGCGCGTGCGCGGCGATCGCGATGTCGTTGAGGGTGGCCTTGGCCGGCCGTCGGGCGGAGATCGCCGCGACCTCCTCTGCGGTGAACCGCAGATGCGAGACGAGGTGGTCGCGACCGGTGCGCGCGCCGCCGTCCGGTGCGATCCGGGCGATGCTGCGGCGATTGAGCATGTCCTTGCCGACCTTCTTGACCCGCGGCATCAGATCATCGATGCTGTGCGAGCCGACGAGAGCGCGCAGGTCCCGGGCCTGCTCGACCGGCGGGCCGCTGATCTGCACCGGCTCCCCGGAGTAGGCCTGAGCGATCGACGTGGTGAAGCGCACGGCGCTCATCCCGTCGAAGGCGGCGTGATGGAAGTTGAGGATCAACCGGTCGCCGCCGTCCTCACGGACCAGTGCGGCCAGCAACGGCGGGCTCGCGGCCAGGTCGGGCGCGATCGACTGTAGCCGGGCGCGCACGGTGTCCGCGGGTTCGTCGGTGACCTCGAGGGCGAAGTGGTCGGGCTCGTCGGCGATCTGCCAGGTCAGCGTCCGCGTGGTCAGGGATGCCGGCCGCAGGCGCGCCCGGCTCAACGGATGCGCGGCAAACGCGGTGCGTATCGCCCGGGTGAGCGTGTCGGCGTCGAGCCGACCGGCCACCCGGACCTCGAAGTGCACGGACATGACGGCATCGTTGGCCAGGTTGACGAAGGCCTCATCGAGCGCGGTCGCGCGGAGTTGCTGCACGAGGACAGGGTGTCAGGTTCACCGGCGGCGGCGTGGGCGATTGCGCGCATCGGAGGCACCGTCCTATCTACCGGCTCAGCGGTGCGCCACGACAACTATTGTCATGGCACACCGCTGAGCCTGCACATAGGACGACACTCCCCCGCGCATCACCCCACGGTGATCGCGTCGAGCCGCTCCTTGATGAACGCGCCCGCGATCACCGGGTCACGTCCGCTGACGCGGCCCACCGGCGGCTCGAGTGGGGTGACCACGGCGTCGTGGTCGAGTTCGTAGAAGAAGATCAACGAGACGAGGTCCTCCTCCGGCGCATCGGGCTGCGGCGGCAGCACGCGGTGGCGGCCGGCGGGCCAGCGGCCGCCGGACCAGTATTCGAGCAGGTCTCCGATGTTGACGGTGAGTGCCGCCGGATCGTAGGGGGCGTCGGCCCAGCCGCCGTCGTCGCTGTAGACCTGCAGGCCGCCGGCGCCGGGCTCGCGGTCGAGGACGGTGACCGTCCCGAAATCGGTGTGCGGGCCGATCCGGTATTGCCCGGGTTCGGGTTCGCCGACCACCGTCATCGGCGGATAGTGGTTGATATTCGACGTCCACGTCGCCTTCCCGGCGAGCCCGGCGAACGGATTGTCGGTGCCGGTCAGCCCCAGGGATGCGGCCATCAGCGCCAGCAGGTCGTCGGAGAGCGCCTTGCACGCGGCTGTCCACGCGGTGAACAGCTCACGCAGGCGGGGCGCCTCGGCCGGCCACACGTCGGGCGCGAACCAGAAGTCGTCGACCGCACGAATCCCGACCGGGGTCTGCGCACCCGAGTTGTAGGTCTCCTTCAGATCCGGTGGTGTCTCGGTGCCCTCCGCGTAGCCGTTGGCCTCCATCCCGGGACCGATCCAGCCGCGCCCGCCGACGCCGACGGCGTACTGCGCCTTGACCTCGGTGGGCAGTGCGAAGAACTCGCGGGCCGCAGCCCGCAGGGCCGCGGGCAATTCCGGGCTGATGCCGTGGCCGGTCACGAGGAGGAATCCGGCCTTCTGCAGCGACTCGTCGACGGCCGCGCACACCGCTGCGGCGTCGTCGCCGCCGGCCCGCCACCGGGCGAGATCGACGGTCAGAATCGGTGAGGGCTGCGCGAGCACCCCTTCGCTGTCCACGTGTGTCACTGATCGCCTTCCTCGTCGACGCCGATGTCTTCATTCCACAGTGCGGGGTGGGCGGTGATGAACTCGGTCATCAGCGCGGTGCAGCGCTCGTCGTCGGCAACGAGCACCCGCACCCCGTGCTCACGCAGCCAGTCCTCGCCGCCGTAGAAGGTGCGGTTCTCCCCGATGATCACCGTCCCGATGCCGAACTGCCGGATCAACCCGCTGCAGTACCAGCAGGGCGAGAGTGTGGTCACCATGATCGTCGACGCATAGGACCGCTGCCGGCCCGCGGCCCGGAACGCGTCGGTCTCACCGTGCACCGACGGATCATCGTGTTGCACACGCCGATTGCGTCCTTCGCCGAGCAGGGTGCCGTCGGCGGCGAACAGCGCGGCGCCGATCGGGATACCGCCCTCGGCCAGCCCGGTCCGCGCCTGCCGATAGGCCACGTCGAGAAGCGCGTCGACGGCAAGATCACCGGGTGTGCTCACAGTGGTTGCCATGACGTCGAGGGTGCTCGCCGCGACGCGATCACGGCAACCGACAGATAGTCGATTCGCACCCCATTCCCGACGTACATATCGTCAATGGCATGGATTCGCACGCCCTCCCGCTGCGCGAGGTGATCACCCGGCACCTGGCACGCGCCGATCCGCACGTCCGCACCGCCCACGACCGGCTGGAGACACCGGTGCACTGGGTGCATTCGAGTGAGATCTTCGAGATCGGGCCCCTGCTGACCGGCGGTGAGCTGCTGTTGACGACGGGCCTGGGGCTCACCGGCCTGGACGCGGGAACGCGTCGGCATTACGTCCGCGACCTCGCCGACCGCGGGGTTGCCGGCCTGGCCTTCGAGACCGGCCGCAGCTTCGACGCCATCCCCGAGGAGATGATCCGCGAGGGGTCGGCGGCGCATCTGCCGATCATCGAGCTGCGGGCGGTGGTGCCGTTCCTGGAGGTGTGCCGCAACGCGAACACCGAGCTCGTCTCCGGCGAGCTGGCCGATCTGCGGGCGCGCAACGCGCTCGACGCCACCCTGCACGCCGACCTGGCCGCGGGCGCCACAATCCCCGCGTTCCTCGGTCATCTCGCCACCGCGACCGGCTCGCCGCTGGTGCTCGTCGGCAGCGGCGGCGCACTGCTCGCCGCGCACGGCGTCGACGACGACCGTGCCGCCTGGCAGGTCGTCGACGCGGCGGTGGCCATCGCCGGGCTCACCGTACGCGGCCGCGAACTCGGCCGGCTCGCGGCCGGCGCCTCGACAACCGGGGTCAGATCCTCGCAGGTGGCGGCACTGATCGAGGTGGCCGCGGCGCCGCTGGCCGCGACCCTGGCCCGGTCGGCGGGCGGCGGCTCCCCGGTCGGGGCCCGCCTGATCGCCGACCTTCTCGAACCGCGGTCGCTGCGCCGCGCCGATCTGCTGGCGCGCCTGGCATCGGCGTTCGGCCCCGTCAACGCCCTCGTCGCGGTGGCCGCCGACGCCCCCGATCCGCGGATGGCCGAGACCGCGCTGACGCATGCGGTACCCGAGGGCGGCGGTCTGATCGTCGCCGTCGTCGACGCGACCGTCTACGCCCTGGTGCTGCTGCGGCGGGGTCCGGGACCCGATGCCACCGAGCAGGTCCGCGCGGCCTGGGCGGCCCCGGGGGCACGGTTCGACGGGGTGACCGTCGTGATCGGCGATCCGTGCCCGGTGGCCGGCGCGGGCCCCGGGACGGCGCTGTCGGCAGCACTCACCGATGCCCTGCGCTGCTGCGGCGAACGCCTCGCGCTCGCGGGGCGGCTCCTGCGTGACGGATCGGAGCGCAGGTCGGTCTTCACCACCCGCGAGCTCGCCGCGATCGCCGCGGTGCGGGCGCTGCCCGCGCCGATCTGCGGCGAGCTGTTACGTCTGGTCGAGCCGCTGGCCGAACACGACGCCGCCCAGTCGACGCAGCTCGTGACCACCGTGGCGGTGTACCTCCGTCACGGCTGCAGCGCGACGCGGTCGGCGGCGGTGCTGCATATCGGCCGGCAGAGCCTCTATCAGCGCCTCGAGCGGATTCGGACCATTCTCGGCTTCGATCCCGCCGATCCCGCGTGCCATGCGGCGATGACGCTCGCGGTCACCGCCTTCACGGCCTACTCCGACGCCGAGCGCATGACCGTGGGCCGGGCCAGGACGAGGTAGCAGGCGAAGGCGATGACGAAGCCGACGAGCGCCCCGATGTCACCGAGCTCGGGGACCGCCCGCACGACGTATCCGACGAAGCGTTCCTGGTTGCAGAACAGCAGCACCGAACTCACCAGCGCGATCGCGAAAGCCGCGAGTCCGCCCCAGTTGGCGTAGGAGCTGTTGTAGAGCATCCGCAGCGAGGGCGGTTCCTTCCGGAGCAGCCGGTCGGCGAAGACCACGCCAAGCCACGGGCCGATCCAGTACGCGACGAGAAGCAGGAACGCCTCGTAAGAGGCGGCGGCGTCGGCGAGCGCCCACCACGCGACGAGGAATCCGGCCACCCCGAACAGCACGGTGACCAGGGCGCGTTGCGCGCCGACCGGCAGCGGCACACCGATGGTCACAAACGCCATCGATCCCGAGTAAATGTTGATCGCGTTGGCCGCGACGGCACCCACCGCGATCGCGAGCAGCGTGAGGTTCGCGACGAGTCCGGGCAGGTGGCCGGTGAAGTCGTCGGCCGGGTTGTCGGTGCTGGCGCCGCCGATCGTCATCGACGCCGCGCCGACCACCATCAGAAAGGTGCACGAGACGAACAGGCCACCCGCCGCCGCGAGCCCGGTCCGCAGCCGCGACACCGTCGCGGGCAGGTATCGGGTGTAGTCGGCGGCGTACGGTGTCCAGCCCGCGGTGTAGCCGAAGGAGGCGCCCACGGTCAGCAGGAATCCGCCCAGCGAGAAGCCACCGTCGGCCGCGGCGGCACCCACATCGGCCTTGGTGAAGATGATGATCGCGCCGACGACGAAGATGACGGCCAGCACCGGCGCGGCCACCCGCTCGAGGCGCTGGACGAGGTTGTGGCCGAAGAACGCAAACGCCGTCTGCACCACGACGATGATGATCAGGCCGGTCAACGGCCCGAACCCGAGCAGCGTCGACAGCGCGAAGGCGCCGCTGACGCTGTTGGTCGCGAACCAGCCGACCCCGCACATCACCGACATGAAGGTGGCCGGAACGATATTGCCGCGGTAGCCGAAGGCCAAGCGCCCCAGCACCATCTGCGGGACACCGTGCAGCGGGCCGTCCGCCGAGAGCAAGAAATGCGCGGCCGCGCTGAGCAGATTGCCGATCACCATGGCGGCCACGGCCTGCCAGAACGACAGCCCGAAATACGCCACCGAGATGACGCCGACAAAGATCGTCGCGAACTCGAGGTTCGGGGCCGTCCACGTCCAGAACAGCCCACGGGGCCGCCCGTGGCGGGCGTCGGCGGGGATGGGCTCATTGCCGCCGGGTTCGACGGCGAGAACCCGGTCGCCATAGTCACGCGCGGCCGCGCCGGGCGGGGAGACATCGGTGCTCATGACGACACTGTGCTGTGCGGGACTGCCACGAACAACTGACAGATCGTCAGTTGGGATCTGCTCCGGGAGTGACGGACCGTCGCCGAGTTGGGGACGGGTCGCCCGGGTAACGGCTCAGGTCGGGCCGAGTCCGCGTCGCAGGCCGAGAACCAGCACCGCGCACCCGAGCCCGGAGAGGACGAGCCCGGTGCCGAACAGCGCCGGGTAACCGGCGAGGTCGCCGATCACGCCGCCGGCGAGCCCGGCCGCGCCCTGTGCCAGCACCACCGCACACGCGTACAAGGTGTAGTCGGTGCCCGCGTGGGCGGCCTCGCACGCGTCCATCATCAGGGCGAACAGCGCGACGGTGGCCGCGCCGCCCAGGACATGTTCGGCCAGGGTTGCGGCGACGACGAGCGCGAAGCCACCGACACCGAGCGCGGATACCAGGTACAGGCCCAGACTCGCGGTCTGGGCGATACCGGTGACGAGCAGTGCCCGCCGACGGCCCATCCGCGCGGTAAGGACACCGCCCGCCGCGGCGCCGGCGAGTGCTCCCGCTGACGCCAATCCGCCTTTGACCCAACTGATTTCGGTGATCGTGCAGCCGCTGTCGACGAGGTAGGGCCCGACCAGCGCCGAGGTCATCGAGTCACCGAACTTGAAGGCGACGAGGAGCCCGAGGAAGGCCGGCACGCCGGGGCGCCGCAGCCGCGTGATCCAGGTGCCGGTCAGCGCGAGCGCACCGGTCGTGTGCTCCCTCCCGGCCGGCGGTTCGCGGAGCAGGCACACCGGCAGCGTCGCGAGCAGGAGCAGGACCGCCATCGCCACGAACAGTGCGCGCCAGCCCGCCACGCCGTAGAGCAGGAGCAGTCCGCCGCCGCCCACGATCATCCCGATCCGGTACGCACCGACCTGAATGCCGTTGCCGAGGCCACGGCCACGCTCGTCGAGGAGCCGGACGGCGAGCCCGTCGGTGGCCACATCCTGGGTCGCCGAGGCGACGTTGATGACGGCGATCCCCACGAACAGCCAGGTCAGGGTGTCCGAGTAGTCGAGGGTGGCGAGGACCAAGGCGGTTGCGGCGGTGACCAGTTGGAGCGCGACGAGCCAGCGTTTCCGGGTGCCGTAACGGTCGACGTAGGGTGCCCACAGGAATTTCAGGGCCCACGGCGCGAACAGCACCCCGGCGGCACTGATCTCGACGAGACCGAATCCGGCGCGCCGCAGCATCACCGGCACCGCCTGGGTGAAGAAGCCGAACGGCAGGCCCTGGGCGAAGTAGAGGCCGGTCAGGACGAGCGCGGTGATCGCGGTGAGCGATCCGGGCCGGGCCGGCGTCATGCGGGTGGTGTCGGCCGGTGCCACCCGCCCAGTCTGGCATGGACATCAGGCATGCCCATCACCGTGCGCCGCGGCGGCGGTCGTACTCCCCCAGGTCACCTCTCGGCCCGCTTCGACCGCATCGCCCGGACCTGTTTCACCGACGGGTCGGCGGCGAGATCCCGATAGTCGTCGGACTCCATCGGGACCAGCGCGACTCGTCCCCGGGCGTCGTGATGAATGCCCCAGCCGTAGCGTTTGCCGAGCGGTGACGATCGCAGGTACGCCTGGCTCTTGGCGAAGAACGCCTTCCGCGCCCCGGCCCGGTCCGCCTCGGGAATATCGTTGCGGGCCAGATGAACTGCGAACAACACGTCGTCACTGGTGAACTCGTAGGGGTGCGCGGCGATGAGCTCGTACTGGAGTGCGGCGATGGTCGGCCCGCGCCCGCCGACGGGCGGCTTCTCCGCCGTCGTCGCCGGACAGTCGGTGGCGACCTGGATGAACGTGCCGGTGTAGTTCGTGCTTCCCATGCGACCAGTCTTCCGGCGACGTCGCTGCCCGCGATAGGAAAAACACGACGATCTCGGGAGAATGGTGCGCATGGCCGACGCGTTGCCTCGGAACAGGGAACGCCCCATCACCGTCGACGAGCGGTCCGGGGTGCTCCATCCCGAGCGACTCGCACGGTTCGAGGCCGGATGGATCGCCCCGGCGCCCGCGGTGTCGGCGGTGGTCGATCAGTACTGGCATGTGTCGTGGGCGGTCGGCCTGACCGTGCTCGACACCCTCGCCTCGTTGATGGTGAGCATGGCGGTGTCCGGCGCCCGGACGGTGCGGTCCAGCCCGCATCCGCCGGATCTGATCGGCGAGCTCGTCGCCGAGGTGTTCGTCGACGGCCTCACCCGCGTACGCACGGAGACACTGGCCCGTTTCGACGGACCGCACTGATCTCGGACATTCGCCCGACGCCGTTGTGGAACGAGGTATTCGGGCGTACGTGCAGGCTGGGCGATGTGCCATGACGATTATTGTCGTGGCGCACCGCTGTGCCTGTAGATAGGACGCTCTGGCTGAGTTCTCGATATCGGGTGAATGCCCGGCGTGGTTCAGTTGCGCCGTGCTTCTGGCCGCGATCTGGCGTTCATCCTCACCGTCATTGCGCGCACTCCCGGGACATGAACACGAGGTCGTAGTCGCCGGCGTTCTCGCGTCGGGTTTCGACGTACCCCATCCGGCCGTAGAGCCGGATATTGGCCAGACTGCGCTCCCCGGTAAAGAGCTCGACGCGGTCAACGCCGGTGGGCAATCGACTGTCGATCGTTGCCAAGAGGCGGCTCCCGAGTCCCTGCCCTTGTCGATCTGGCACAACCGTCAGGCGACCGAGTTCGGCCACATTGCCCCGGATGCAGAGCCGGACCGCTGCCACGAGGCGAGCGTCCACCCGAATCCCCAACCCGACGACTGCCGGATCAGCCAGTTCAGTTTCCACCTCGGCCAACGTCTGCACCAGCGGGGGAAGTGTCAGGTCGTCGTGGAGGATCGCCTCGCTCACATACGCGGCACGTTGGAGAGTGAGCACCTCGCCCGCATCGCGGGACGTCAGGCGCACGACACCACCCGAATCCATATCGGTACCTTCCACCTGTTCACCGACCACGTCACTTCGGAAATACTGCAGCCTATCAACCTGTTTCGGCGGCGCGGTCGCCGGCGCGTCGAAGAAGGTCCGTCACATCACGTCGGGAGCGGAGCCGATGGAACCAGAGATGATCGAACGCCGGGTCCGCGATCGGCGCCGCATATCGTGCCTGCCGCCTCGGATAACGACGTCCAGGTCCACCGATAAACCTCGCTGTCAGGCGGCCCCGCGTCCGACATCACCGCGTGCCTCGACCGAACGAGTCCGGCGGGGCTCCGGACCGCCGGTTCTGACCGCTCGGTAGGGTTCGGTTCGGTTCTCCTACGCGACGGAAAGTGTGGTTCATGACCGAACAGAGCGCGCCGATCCAGGGAGTCGATCCGTCCACACCGGTCATCGTGGGTGTCGGGCAGGCCACCGAGCGCATCGATGATCCCGACTACTCGGCCCGCGGCGAGGCCGATCTCGCCGCGGACGCGGTACGGGCGATGTTCGACGACGCCGGTGCCGACCCGGACGCACTCGCGGCGGGGGTCGACGTCGTCGCCGCCGTCCGCTCCTTCGAGAAGTCCAGTCCGGCGTCGTTCGCCCCGTTCGGACGACCGAACAACATGCCGCGCGCGGTCGCGTCCAGGACCGGCATGGATCCGCGGCGGGCGATCGAGGAGGTGACCGGCGGCCAGAGCCCGCAACACCTGCTGACCGAGTTCGGCGCCGAGATCGCGGCGGGCCGCGCCGACGCGGTCGTACTGGTCGGCGCCGAGGTCATCTCGACCGTCCGGCACGCCCAGCAGACCGGCCGGCAGTTGGACTTCCGGGAGACCGTCGACGGCACGCTCGAGGACCGCGGCTTCGGGATCGCCGGGCTGACATCGATCGAAGAGGTCAAGAACGGCCTGGTCAACCCGCCGCCGCTGTACGCCTTCCTGGAGAACGCGCGGCGCCACCGGCTAGGACTGTCCCGCGACGACTACGCCCGGCAGATGGGCGAGCTGTTCGCTGCGCTGACCCGGGTTGCGGCGCAGAACCCGTTCTCGGCGGCGCCCCGGGAGTACACCGCCGCCGAACTCGCCGGGCCCGGCCCCGGCAACCGGATGGTCACGACGCCGTACCCGCGGCGGCTCGTCGCCCGCGATCAGGTCAATCAGGCCGCCGCCGTCCTGCTGATGTCGGTCGTCGCGGCCCAGCGGGCCGGGATCGATCCGTCGCGCTGGGTGTTCCTGCACGGTCACGCCGACACCGTCGAGCAACCGATGCTGGCGCGCCCCGACCTGTCGCGGTCCCCTGCCGCGGTCGCCGCCGTCGCCGAGGCCCTCGCCATGGCCGGCACCGACCTCGACGGCATCGCCCACCTCGACCTCTACAGTTGTTTCCCGATCGCGGTGTCGAACATCGCGGACGCCTTCGACCTTGCCGCCGACGATCCGCGCGGCCTGACCGCGACCGGCGGCCTCCCCTACTTCGGCGGGCCGGGCAACAACTACTCGATGCACGCCATCGCCGAGATCGTGGCGCGCGTCCGCGCGACCCCGGGTTCCCGTGGTCTCGTCGTCGCGAACGGCGGCATCCTGAGCAAGCACTCGGCGGGCGTGTACTCCACAGCACCGGCACCGTGGCGGCCGTCGACGTCGGCGCAGGTCCAGTCGGTGCTCGACGCGCGCGAGACCGTCTCGCTGTGCCGTTACGCCGACGGTCCCGCGACGATCGAGTCCTACACCGTCACCGATCCGGGCCTCGACTCCCAGCGGGGCTTCGTGATCGGTCGCACGCCCGGCGGCGAGCGGTTCATCGCCACCGTCGTCCCCGGGGACGACGCACTCGACGCACGGCTGCTCGGCCAGGAGGATCCGGTCGGGTCGGCGGTCTTCACCCGCTCCGGCGCGAAGGGCAACCTGGTGGCGTCGGACGAGGCGACCATGAGCCGTCTGCGGCCGGTCCGGCCCGTCGGGTTCCGCGACGAGTACACCGATCTCCTCGTTCGCCGGGACGGCCGCGTCCTGGAGATCGTCATCAACCGCCCGGAGGTTCGCAACCCACTGAGCCCGCGGACCAACAAGGAGCTCGACGAGGTCTTCGACGCCTACTTCGCCGATCCCGACCTGTGGGTGGCGATCCTGACCGGCGCAGGCGACACGGCGTTCTCCTCCGGCAACGACCTGTCCGGCGGCATCGGTGGACTGCTCGTGCCGGCCAGCGGTTTCGGTGGCCTCACCTCGCGCCGCGACCGGCCGAAACCGATCATCGCCGCGGTCAACGGCTACGCCCTGGGCGGCGGTCTGGAGGTGGCGCTCGCCTGCCATGTGATCGTCGCCGACGAGGAGGCCACGTTCGGGCTGCCCGAAGTGAAGATCGGACTGGTGGCCGCGGCCGGTGGTCTGGTCCGCCTGCCGCGGGCCCTTCCCGCGGCCCTGGCCCGCGACATGATCCTCACCGGACGGCGTCTCGACGTCGACGAGGCGCTGCGCCACGGTCTGGTGTCCCGGGTGGCGCCGCACGGCAGGGTCATGGATCTGGCGCGGCAGGTGGCCGCCGAGATCCTGGCCGCGTCACCGACATCGGTCCGCGGGTCGATCGCCGCGATGGCCGAGGCCGACGGCACCGCCGACACCGTCACGGCGGTCCAGGACAGCGTCGGCATCCTCGACCGCGTACTGGTCAGCCAGGACACCACCGAGGGGATTCTGGCATTCGCCGAGAAGCGTGAGCCGCGCTGGACCGGCCGCTGAGACCTACGAAGGAGAGCTCATGCGGGTCGGAGTCATCGGCGCGGGGATCGGCGGTCTGACGGTCGCCGCGGGACTGTCGAACGACGGGCACGAGGTCATGGTGTTCGAGCAGCGTCCCGATCCGGCGGCCGTCGGCGCGGGCCTGACGCTGTTCGGCAATTCGCTGGCCGCCCTCGACGCCATCGGATTGGGTGATCGGGTCCGCGCCGTGAGCAGCGATGCCGTCGCCCACCTGCGCGCCGGACAGCGGGTGCCGTCCGGCGACTGGCTCGTGTCGATGCCGTCGGCGATGGTGCCGAGCCTGCGCAGCCTGCACCGGTCCGACCTGCACCGGACACTGGCCGACGCGTTGCCGGACGCTGCGCTGCGGTCGGGGCGGCGCGCCGAGGTGGCTTCTGAGGGAGCCCCGACCGTGACGGTCGGCGGCGAGGTCGAAGGATTCGACCTGGTTGTGGCCGCGGATGGCCTGCGCAGTCGGTCGCGCCGCCGGCTCGGCCTCGATCACGGTCTGCACTACGCCGGCTATACCGCGTGGCGAGGTGTGACCGCCGGACCGTTCGACGTCGAGGCGGCCGGGGAGACCTGGGGACGCGGCCGGATCTTCGGGATCGTCCCGCTCCCCCGCGGCCATGTTTATTGGTTCGGCACCGAATCCCGGCCCGCAGGCCGAAGTGACGACGACGAGAAGCGAGCGGCGCTCGACACCTTCGGTGACTGGCACACACCTGTCCGGGACTGCATCGCCGCGACCCCGGCCGGCGCGGTACTGCGACATGACATCTACGATCTCGCGAAGCTCCCCTCGTCGTTTGTTCGTGGCCGAACGGTGCTCCTCGGCGATGCCGCCCACGCAATGACACCGAATCTGGGCCAGGGAGCCTGCCAGGCCATGGAGGACGCGGCGACCCTGACGCTGCTGATCCGGAGCACCGACATCGACGACGCCCTTGCGCGCTACAGCGATCTCCGGCGCAAACGGACCAGCACCTTCTGGCAGCGGTCACGCCTGATGGGGAGGGTCGCCCAGGCATCCAATCCGCTGGCTGTCCGGCTCCGCGACGGACTGCTGCGGGCGACCCCGCCGTCGACGACGGCGAAGGCCGCCGACCGGGTGGCGCGGTGGACGCCGCCGGCCGGGGTGTGAATACCGCCGGACTCCCGCAGTCTCCGGCGGTCGCGGTGCTTGTTTCCTAAGGTGGGGGCATGACCGATGTGGACTCCCCGACCGGAACCGTCATCACTCTCGGTGACGGCACAGTGCGTGCGACGATTTCGACGGTGGGGGCATCGCTGCGCGGACTCACCGTCGACGGTGCGCAGGTGGTGCCGTCGTATCCGCTCGGCGTCCCGGCGCCGAGTTGCAGCGGCGTCATCCTGGTTCCGTGGCCCAACCGGATCCAGGGCGGCCGGTGGGGTGACCAGCAGTTGGCGATCACCGAGCCGGCCAAACACAACGCCAGCCACGGACTGCTGCGGTACACCGACTACCGGCAGGTCGACCGCGACGCGTCGTCGATCGTGCTGTCCGCCGACGTGTATCCCCAGGCGGGCTATCAGTTCTGGTTGCGCACCCGGGTCACCTACCGACTGGTGCCGGACGGTGTCGAGGTGACGCAGGAGGTGGAGAACCGCGGCGATCGGCCCGCGCCGTTCGGGGTGGGCGCCCACCCGTACCTGACCCTGATCGACCCGGCCGCGCCGGTGACGTCCACCGACCTCACGGTGACGGTTCCGGCCGCTGAGTATTACCCCGTCGACGAGCATTCGGTGCCCACCGGGAAGGAACCGGTGACACCCGAGCTCGACCTGCGGAATGGTCGACGGCTGTCGGAACTGTCGCTGGACACCGGCTTCACCGCGCTCGCGCGCGACGAGTCCGGCAACGTACGCACCACTGTCGCCGCCGCCGACGGGCGCACCGTCTCGTTGTGGCAGGGCGCGGGTCTGGACTATGTGCAGGTGTTCACCAAACCCAACTATCCGGGTACCGACGGCCCGGTCGCGGCGATCGCCGTCGAACCGCAGTCGTGCGCGGCGAATGCCTTCAACACCGGTGACGGCCTGCGTCATCTGGCGCCCGGCGAGAACGCGGCGTTTCACTGGGGTGCGTCGTTCACCCGGTAGTCCGGGCAGGCTTGGTGCACGACCACGTCGGCAGAGCGCACGACCTTCCGATGGATTGCGCCATCACCGCGCCGGTGGCTTCCCTTTGCCCGTCCACGGGTCGATCACAGCGACGCCGGTACCGACAAAGTCCTTGGTGTTGCGAGTCGCGCAAACCGCATCTCGGGCTCGACAGATGGCCGCGATCTGTGCGTCGCCGGTCGTAATCGGCAGACCCGCAGCTTCTCGCATGGCAAGGATGTCGGCGTAGCGGGGCGCCGCTGCGGCGTCGAAAGCGATGATCGCACCAGTATCGCGATATGACCGAATCACGGCCTCGACCCGGGACGTGAGATCTTCCTTCCGATTGCCGTCAGGCAGCCTACGAAGCCCCGCCAGGAGCTCGGCGAGGGTGATCGCAGTAATCGCCACGTCATCGGTCACCGACTCCAGCCAAGCGACGACACCCGCGTGAGGCCGAGGTTTGAGCACCTCGGAGACGACATTCGTGTCAAGGACGATCACGAGAAGTCAACCGCCCGAGCGGTGTCGGCACGTTCAGGAGCCGGCAGTTCATCGACGCCACCAACCGACTGCGCGGCCTGCAGGAGCGCCAACCCGATATTCGGCCGGGTCGCAGCCTTGGTCAGGATGTCGCGGACCTCGGCTTCCATGGAACGGCCATTCTGCTTCGCCTGAGCAGCGAGCCGGGCCTTGACGGACTCATCGAGCCCACGGACGACGATGGACGACATACCAACCACCTCCTATCCTGATTGCATCAATGCTAGCGCCCACATTCAGTGTGTGTTTGCGCCGAGTTCGAGGTGCCGATCCCCCAATCGAGGTGGTCATCGGGGGTTGGTGTATGACACAGTCCACCGGACTGCGACACCTCGATCC
>JASGFO010000040.1:0-21319 GCA_047605505.1 Gordonia sp. (in: high G+C Gram-positive bacteria)
TTTCGCCCGACCTCCGCGACGACGTCGACCGCTGCGCCGCCGCGGCCGGGTACCGGCCGGTGCACGGTGACCCGGCGACCTGCCGAGCCGAATGGCTGCGGGCCCGCGCCGTCGTCGCCGATCCTGCGGCGATCACCGTGCTCGCCGCCGGAACGGTCCCCCGACGGTCCGGGCTGCTGCTGGTGTCCGACGCCGAACCACCCGTCCCCATCTGGCGGGCGGCACTCGACCTCGGCGCGTGTGACGCCGTCCTCTTGCCCGCCGACGAGGCCCACCTGGTCCGCACCCTGACCGAGGTGCGGCGGCCGCGGCGGCACCCCGGTGCCAGCCTCGCCCTCATCGGTGCGCACGGCGGGGCCGGGACGTCGATCCTGGCCGCGGCCGTCGCCACCGCGGGCACCGACGCCGGGGAGCGTGTCCTCCTGCTCGACGTCGACGACCTCTCCGGCGGCCTGGACCTGCTGCTGGGCGTCGAAGATCGGCCCGGCCTGCGCTGGCAGGACCTCACCCTCTCCGGTGGGACGGTCAGCGGGCAGGCCCTGCACCATGCGTTGCCGCAGGTCAACGAGCGACTCTCGGTACTCACCGGACGCCGAGACGACGCCCGACCGATCACTGGTGAGGCGGTGCTCGCCACGATCGACGCCGGCCGCACCGAGGGCGATCTCGTCGTCGTCGACCTGCCCCGCGGTGACTCCGACGTCGTGCGGGGCGTCATCGAATCCGTCGACCTGGTCGTGGTCGTGACCACGGCCACCGTGACCGGCTGTGCGGCCACCCGCCAGGTCGCCCGGCGCCTGCTCGGACCGGCCGCCGCGGTCGGGTTGGTGGTGCGGGGGCCGTCCCCCGGCGGGCTGCGTGCCGGTCAGCTCGCCGAGGCGAGCGGACTGCCGCTGCTCGCGTCGTATCGTCCCGACCCGCGACTGCCCGGGCGTATCGAGGACGGCCGTCCCCTCGTCGACGGTCGGCGGCCGCTCACCCGCGCCGCGCACGCGGTCTACACCTGCGCGACGACGCCGGCGCCGGCAGCGGGGACGGCGGTGGCATGAGCGCCCGGGCCGACGAGGCGCTCCTCGACCGGGTGCGCTCCCGGCTGGCTGCCGGGGCCGCGGAACCGACGGCCGCGGTGATCGCCGACGCGATCCGCGCGGAGGCCGCCGGGGTTCTCGGCGACACCGACCTGCTCTCGGCGTTGCGGTACCTGCAGACCGAGCTGATCGGTGCCGGCCGCCTCGAGGAACTGCTCGCCGAGCCCGGCATCGCCGACATCCTTGTGGTCGGCCCCGACCACGTCTGGGCCGATCGCGGGGCGGGCCTCGAGCTCACGACGCTGCGCTTCGACGACGACGCCGCGGTCCGGCGGCTCGCCGGTCGCCTGGCCCTGGCCGCCGGGCGGCGCCTCGACGATGCACAGCCCTGGGTCGACGGTCAGCTCGCCGGCCTCGGCCGACGCGGATACACCGTGCGGCTGCACGCGGTGATTCCGCCGATCGCCGCGGACGGCACCTGCCTGTCGTTGCGCGTGTTGCGCGGCGCGACCATGGGGTTCGACGCCCTCGTCGCCTCGGGGGCGATCCCGGCGGCGGCCGCGTCGGTCGTGCGGTCGATGCTGGTCGCGCGCTGTTCGTTCCTGATCGTCGGCGGTACGGGCTCGGGCAAGACGACGCTGTTGGCGGCGCTGCTGGGCCAGGTCGCCGCGGCGGACCGAATTCTGTGCGTCGAGGACGCGCTGGAGCTGGCGCCCACCCACCCCCACGTGGTCCGACTCGTCGCCCGGACCGCCAATGTCGAGGGCGCCGGGGCCATCGGGGTCCGCGTCCTGGTCCGGCAGGCGCTGCGGATGCGTCCCGATCGCATCATTGTCGGTGAGGTGCGCGGTGCCGAGGTCATCGACCTGCTCACCGCGCTCAACACCGGCCACGAGGGCAGCGGCGGCACCCTGCACGCGAACTCGACGGCGGAGGTGCCGGCGCGGATGGAGGCGCTGGCCGCACTCGGCGGCATGTCGCGGGACGCCCTGCACAGCCAGCTCTCGGCGGCGGTGCAGATTGTCCTCGGCGTCGCCCGGAACGCCGACGGCTCCCGCGGGCTGGCCGAGATCGGGGTCCTGCGGCGCGGCGCCGACGGCCTGGTCACCGTGGTGCCGGCCTGGTTGCGCGCCGGCGGGTTCACCGATCACCGGCGGCTCCTCGACGAGCTGGTCGCGCGCCGATGACCACTGTTCTGCTCGCCGTCGCCTGCGCGGTCTCCTGGTGGGATGGCGGGCCCGCCCGACACCGCATCCGCGCGCTCGCCGGACCCGGTGATCGGCAGGCATTCGCCCACCCACTCCGCGTCATCACCGGGGTGGCCGTGGTGTCGGCGGCCGTGGTCGGCGGCCTGCCCGCGGCGCTCGCCGCGGGCATCGTCGTCGGGGTCCTTGCGTGGCGGTCGCGGAGACGACGACGCGCCGAGGCCGCCGACCGCCGCCGTGACGACCTGCTCACCGCGCTGTCGCTGATGATCGGCGAGCTCGCGGTGGGTGCGCCGCCGGCCCGGGCGTGCGCGTCCGCCGGGGCCGAGATGGCGCAGGGACGCAGCGAACCCGGCGAGGTCGCCGCGGCGCTGACCAGGACCGCCGGCCGTGCCGAGCTCGGTGGCGGCGTGCTCGTCGAGGACGAGGTCGCCGCGCGCCTGCACTCGTGGGACCGGATCACCACCGCCTGGCAGATCTCCGAACGTTACGGCCTCCCGCTCGCCGACCTGCTCGCGGAGGTGCGTGAGGATCTGTTGGCCCGCAAGGCCTTTGCCGAACGTACACGCGCGGGTTTGGCCGGGCCGCGGGCCACCGCCACGGTCCTTGCCGGATTGCCCGTCCTCGGCGTCGCACTCGGTCAGGCGACCGGTGCGGATCCCGTGCAGGTACTTGCCTCCGGGGGACTCGGCGGCATCCTGCTCGTGGCCGGCACCGCGCTCGCGGGGGCCGGTCTGATGTGGTCGGAACGCATTGCCGACAAGGCGGTCGCCCCATGACCGGCCTGCCCCTGGCGCTGCTCGCGGTGGCCCTGTGGATTCGTCCGGGCAGTCGGTGGCAACTGTGCCGGGTGATCGGATCGCCACCACCCCGGTCTCGCGAACCCCGCTGGCTCGGTGCGCGGGTGCCCGACGACCCGTTCGCGCTCGCGGCGACGCTCGATCTCCTCGCCGTGTGCCTCACCGCGGGTCTGCCCGTCGCCACCGCGGTACGGGTCGCGGCCACCGGCGCTCCGCGGTCCCTTGCCTGCCCGCTCCAGGCCGCTGCCGAACTCCTTGAGCTCGGCGCCGAACCTGAACGGGCGTGGGAATTCTCGGCCCCGGTCCCGGACTGCCTGACCGAGCTCGCCACGCTCGCCCGGCGCTCGGCCCGGGCTGGATCGGCGTTGTCGGCGGGGGTCGCCGAACTCGCCGACGAGGTCCGTCGGGGTGCGCACGACGCCGCCCTCGCCCGAGCGGAGAAGGCCGGGGTGATGGTGAGCGGCCCACTGGGCCTGTGTTTTCTGCCCGCGTTCATCTGTCTGGGCATCGTGCCGGTGGTCGTGGGCCTGGCCTCGCAGACCTTGGGGAATCTGTAGGAATTCTGTTCCCGGTCAGGGGAGCCGAGCGGGTGCCCACTGCGTCCAAGAGATATCGGGGTCAAACAGATAGCAGTGTCCAAACAGACGGCAGTACCCCATCGAGGAAAGGGAAATCATGGCCATTCAGAAACTTCGTGACATCAGCGAGCGTGTGAGTGCAGGGGCAGTACGGCTCCTCGCCGAGGACGACGGGATGTCCACGGCGGAGTACGCCATCGGGACGATCGCCGCAGCTGCATTCGGTGCGATCCTCTACACGGTGGTCACCGGGAACGATATCGTGACCGCGTTGACCGGAATCATCAACAAGGCTTTGTCCACATCGGTGAACTAGCGCGAATGCCCATGTTGCAGAGACTATCCCGGAATCTGCATCGCCTCGCCGGTGACGATGCGGGCATGGCGACGATCGAGGCGGCGTATGCGATCGCCGCGATCGTCGTCGTGCTGCTCCTCGGGATCGGTGCGGTCGGTGCGGTCATTGCGGAGATTCGGTGTACCGATGCCGCCCGGGAGGTTGCCCGCCTGGTCGCGGCGGGCGATTCCGCCGCGCGGTCGAGGGGGCAGGATCTCGTTGGCGGTGATGCGTCGATCTCGATCTCCGAACAGGGTGATCGAATTGTTGTCGAGGTATCCGATCGGGTGTTGTCGTTTCCCGGGATGACCATGTCGGCGCGTGCCGTGGCGGTCCCGGAACCGGATGGTTCCGACCAGGTCGAGTTTGCGCCTGGAGTACAGCCGTGATCCACCCGCTGCGCGACGACGAGGGTGCGGCGACGCTGGTCGCGGTCGGTGTCATCTCGGCGCTGGTGGCGGTCCTGCTGCTGGTCGGCCATGTCGGTGTCGCTGTCCTGGCCCGCCATCGCGCCCAGTCGGCGGCGGACCTCTCCGCACTGGCAGCGGCAGTGGAACAGGTTGGTGGGCAGGGTGATCCGTGTGCGGTGGCGTCAGTGATCGTCGACGAGCAGCGGATCTCGGCCCGCGTGGCGCGGTGTGTGGTTGACGGTGATGACGTCGTCGTCGAGGTCGTGGTGCCCGTCGGGCTCGGTCGGTGGGGGGTCCGGGACGCCGGCGCCCGGGCGCGGGCCGGACCGGTGGGGTGAACATCGGCGCCGGCCGCCGCGATCCGTTCGCCGGCACGTCAGCGTTGTTCGTCGGCGATCGCCTCCTCGATCAGTGCGCCGAGATACCGGAACAGCTCGACTCCCTCCTCGTAGACCCTGATCTCGGCTGCCGGCGCGCCCTCGTCGATGGCGGCGGCCCGCCGGCCGAGCCAGTCGATCTCCTCCACGCTGCAGGCCGCGAGGTATTCCTGCAGCCGTTCCCGGTTGTGATTGGTCAGGTGCGCGATCCGCGCGGCGGTGAGGGCGCCGTCGAAGAGCAGGTCGATGAGGGTCTGGAGTCCCACCGGCAGCGAGCTCAGGGCACAGTTGTGGGCACCGGGACCATTGGTGTTGAGCGACGCCGTGATCTCCGTTGCCACGGTGTCGATGAATTCCCGCCACTGTCGGTGTGCCGCACACAGATTGCGGGGATGGAAGACCGTGCACTCAACGGTGCGCTGCGCGTACACATGGTCACGCCGGGTGGTGAAGGCGATGGCGGGGAATCGGGCGGAATACTCGGTCAGCAGGCGCCCGAGCGCGGCGACATCGGTGACGCGGTGGCTCAGCGTCGTCGTGAAGATGAGTCGCGGACCGTCCGCGGCCACCGACACGAGGGTGCGGGCGGCGTCGGTGATCGGCAGCTCGATCGTCTGGTCCGCATCGACCCGCAGTTCTCGGTGTGTGCACTCCGACAGTGTCCGGCGGGCCAGGTCGAGAAGCTGCTCGGGATTGCGGACGAGAACGGCGGCCTGGGCGTCGTCGGCCGGGGCGGAGATGTCGGGGACCGCCGACAGATGCCGTTGGGGTGGTGTCGTGGGCGGGCTGTCGGGCTGGAACGGGCAGCGCAGGGTCAGCGACGACGGGTCCGAGATGCCGAAGACCCGGTGAAGTGTGTCGGCAGTGAGCTGTGCGAGCTCGTCGACCCGGCGGCGTCCCCGCTCGGCGGCCTGTCCGCGTCTGGGCATGCGGCGCCAGCCCAGGTTTGCCAGGCCCGAGCGCGCACTGCCCAGGTCCGCACTGCCCATGTCGGTACGGCCCAGATCCGCGCTGCCCGGGCGCACGGGACCGGTGATGCGGCTCTCCGCGAGCGCGTCGATGGTGCCGCGGACCTTTCCGGAAACCACCGTGAAGACGATGAGCAGGTGGTAGCCCGCGGCGTCGACGGTGGCGATCTCGATGAACGTGCCGGGCTCGAGCAGCTGCAGGCGCGTCGTGAGATCGGTCGTGAACGCGCGCCATGCGTCGTCGGTGTGGCCGGCATTGCCGATGTGGTGTGTCATGTGCCCCCCTGGACCTCGTGGTGTTCCCGCAACGAGGGAACAATTGTTCGATATCAGGATAGGTCGGGGTACCGACAGATTTCCCGCGTCACGGTCGGCGGCGGTCGGTCAATGGTCCGAATGGGTGCGCGGAAGGGCCCGGGGGCGTCGCCGACCGTGCCACACTCGGGGGATGACTGTCCGAAGGTGTGCCGCCACCGTCGTCGGGGCTGTGCTCGCACTGCTCATCCTGGCCGGGTGCGGAGCCGGATCTGATTCGCGGGCACCGCGATCGGTCGTCGTGGTGACATCGGAGGTCACCGTCACCGCGTCGCGGACCGCGCTCCTCGCGCCGGCCCCGACGGCACAGTTCGACCGCACCACCGCGGTGCGGCCGACCGCGGACGCCTCGGCGTTCGTCGGTGAATGGATCGGCCACACGAGAACCATGACCATCGATGCCGACGGCAGCGGCCGCATGCAGGTCAACAGCGGTGCCGCCGACGGCGAGACCTGGTCGTTCACCTGGACCTCGACCACGTCGGGCATCGCGATCACGCTGATCGCGATGGTGTCCTCGGTCGGCGAGGGCCTCGGCGATCTGACACCCGGGCAGACCTACGACACCACACTGCGTACCGATGACGAGGGTATCCGCTATCTCGTCACCGCGGGCTTCGGTGGCGACCCCGCCAACGACGTCGCCTGGTGCAACCAGGCCCGCGACGGCTACTCGCGCGAATGCGGCGCATAGGGCGTGATCCCCCGCCCTCACTCGCCGACGATGATCGGCCGCGGGTGGACCCGGGCCGAGTGCATCGGCACGAACCACAACCGGCCGAAGTGCACGGCGGTGTCGCCGCGATAGGCCAGCTCGAGTCCGTCGCCGCCGGTGGCGCGTCCCCACGGGCGTGCCGCGCGGACGAACGGCGCCCAGTGCACCACTTCGCCCTCGGTGAGGAAGCCGCCCGCCGCCGCCCAGATCGTGCCGGTGTGCTCGTCGACGGCGGCGAGATAGACCTCGCCGAGTCCGGGGGTCAGGCGTGGCCCGACGGTCGCGCTCTGCAGAAACCACTGGGCGGAGTCCGCGACATCCCCGTCGGGATACCGCGCCCGGCACCACGCATAGTGAATGTCGAGTGCGTCGAGGGCCTGCTCCTCGGAGGCGAACACGTCCCGCTCACCGATCGTCGACGGCAGGCGGTCGACGTCGGCGGTGGGGCGTGCGAGCAGGAAGTACACCGTCTGCGCGGGCGGGATGGCCTGCGGCGGTGACGGATGCGGGGAATCCCTCTCGGACATCTGCCCAGTATGGCACCGCCCACCCACGCCGGAACGGCTGTGCACGCCGGAATCGCGAGGCCGTCCCCGGCCGCGGCGGCGTCAGCCGGCCGGTCCCAGCAACCGCGCAATCAGTTGCAGGGTCGTGAGGGCCCCGGCCTTGTCGAGGGGATCGTTCCCGTTGCCGCATTTGGGTGAGTGCACGCACGCGGGGCATCCGCTCTCGCAGCGGCAGCAGGCCACCGCGTCACGGGTGGCGGCGATCCACGCCGCGAACTCGGCGAATCCGCGCTCGGCAAAACCCGCGCCACCGGGGTGGCCGTCGTAGACGAAGACCGTCGGCCGGCCGGTGTCGGGGTGCCGGTCGGCCGAGAGCCCACCGATGTCGGAGCGATCGCAGGTGGCGATCAACGGCATCATGCCGATGGCCGCGTGCTCGGCGGCGTGCAGTGCGCCGGGCCGACGCGTCGGGTCGATTCCGTTGTCGGTCAGGACCTCTGGGCTCAACGAGAACAGGACCGCTCGGGTGCTCAGGGTCTGCGGTGGCAGTTCCAGGGCGACCGAGTCGAGCACTTCGCCGGACGGCAGGCTGCGCAGGTAGCCGATGACCTGATGGGTGACGTCGACGTCGGCGAGGGCGATCGTCAACGCACCGTGGGATCGCTCGGCGCGGAGCGCGGTCACCGAGACCTCGGTGGTCGCGCGGGCCGAGGTGATCCAGTCCGGGCGCTCGGGGTGGGCCAGGGCCACCCCGTCGTCGAGGTCCAGGACGTCGATGACGTACGACTCGCCCTGATGCAGGTGCACCGCACCCGGGTACACACTCGACGGTGCCCGGCCCCGATCGGTGGTGCCGAGCAGCTCCGCGGTGGTGGTGTCGACGATGAGCACCTGGCCACCGATGCCGCCGCGGATGTCGATGTCGCCGTGCGGATCGACGCCCGCCGCCGCATACCAGCCGGCCGTGCGTCGGCGCAGGCGTCGGGCCGCGGTCAGGTCGGCCACCAGGTCTTGCGCCCCCCACCGCGCGACCTCGTCCTCCTGGAGCGGGTATTCGGTTGCGGCGCACAGCAGGTGGGGGCCCAGCACATAGGGGTTGGTGGGATCGATCACCGGTGCCTCGACGGGGGTGCCGAGCAGTGCGGCCGGATGGTGCACGAGATAGGTGTCGAGGGGATCGTCCCGGGCGATGAGCACCACCAGCGAATCCCCCGAGGTGCCCTGGCGTCCGGCGCGTCCCGCCTGCTGCCAGAACGAGGCCACGGTCCCCGGATAGCCGGCGATGATGACGGCGTCGAGTCCCGCGATGTCCATGCCGAGTTCGAGGGCGTTGGTCGTCGCGACGCCGACCAGTGAGCCGTCGGCGAGGGCACGTTCCAGGGTGCGGCGGTCGTCGGCCAGATATCCGGCCCGGTAGGCCGCGACCTTGCCGACGAGATCGGGTGCACTGTGCGACAACAACTCCCGGGTGGCCAGTGCCGTCGCCTCGACGCCCTGACGGCTTCTCGAAAAGCACAGGGTGCGGGCACCCGCACTGACGAAGTCGGCGAGCAACCGGGCAGATTCGGCATTCGCCGACCGGCGCACCGCTGCCCCGTGCTGCTCGGCGACCCCGGGCAGAAATGCCGGTTCCCACAGGGCGATCGTGCGTTCGCCGGCCGGCGAGGAGTCCTCGGTGACGCCGACGGCCGGTTCACCGATCAGTCGGGTCAGTGCCGCGGCGGGGTCGGCGACGGTGGCCGAGGCCGCGATCACCGTCGGATCGGCGCCGCAGGCCCGCGCCAGGCGCAGCAGGCGCCGCAGCACCATCGCGGTATGCGACCCGAACACTCCGCGGTAGTGATGGCATTCGTCGACGACGAGGTAGCGCAGATGAGTGAAGAAGTGCCGCCACTGGCCCCGGACCGGTCCGGCCCCCGCGGGGCCCGCGCCCGCCGACGCCCCGGTGAGCAGCCCGAGATGGGCCATGTCGGGGTTGGTGAAGATCCATCGTGAGTGCGTGCGTGCCCACTGCCGCAGTTGCGGGTCGGTGTCGCCGTCGTAGGCGCAGGGGGCCAGCCGCGCGAATGCCTGTCGTCCGCCCACGAGGTCGGTGATGGCGCGGATCTGGTCGGCGCCCAGCGCTTTCGTAGGCGCGAGATAGAGTGCGGTGGAATGGGGCTCACGCACCATCGAGGTGAGGATCGGCAGCTGGTAGGCGACGGATTTTCCCGACGCCGTCCCGGTCGCCACCGACACATGCCGGCCGGCGAACGCGTGCTCGGCGGCCGCTGCTTGGTGAGCCCAGGGCCGGTCGATGCCCGCGTCGGCGAATGCCGCGACGACCTCGGCCGGAACCCACTGCGGCCAGTCGGCGAAAGTCGCTGTGCGGCTGGGGATGACCGAAATGTGGGTCAGTGGCCCGGCGGCGTCGTCGGGATGGCCGGCGAGGCTGCGGCGGAGCAGCTCGGCGCCGTAGGAGTCGTGCGGCATCGGGGGAGTCACGGAGTAATCGCAGGGTGGTCGGTGGGGTCGGCTCGGTGCGGTCGATGGGCGTACATCGATTCGAGACCGGATTGAGATGTGCGAAACCCTGGCGGGTTGTCGCCTCAGATGTTAGCGCGAACCCGGTTCCGACCGGAATCATCCTGATTTTCTCGCATCCGGGCACCTGTGACTATCGTTTCCCGCCCGAACATGGTTGACTGTCTGCGGCCGCAGGTTCTTCCGGTACGTCGTCACGCTGCGGTGTTCGGGGGAATCGGGTTGCGGTACGGGGGTCACCGCGTACCGCGTCAGTTGGAATGTATGTAAAGGAATGCAGTAATGGCACAGGGAACTGTGAAGTGGTTCAACGCGGAGAAGGGCTTCGGCTTCATCGCCCCTGACGAGGGCAACGACGACGTGTTCGTCCACTACTCCGAGATCCAGGGCTCCGGTTTCCGCACCCTCGAAGAGAACCAGCGGGTTGAGTTCGAGGTTGGGCAGGGCACCAAGGGCCCGCAGGCCACCGGCGTTCGCGCGGTCTGATCACGAGACCTCCCACAGCACCCGGGTTCGGGTGTGGCAAGACGCTCCCGGAGATATCCTCCGGGGGTGTTTTTGTTTGGATGGACGGCAACGACAGTAGGCTGATGCGAGTGGGCCAGTTGGCATTTTTCTCGGCGGAGACCGACCGGCCGATGGGGGGCGACCTGGCCGGTCTGCTCGCCACGGTCGGACAGTCGATGTTGTCGCCGATGGGGACGCGGATCTCGGTGGTGGTGCCCGCGATGTGGCGGGCCGAGGCGATCGTTGCGGAGATGACCGCGACGGGTCTGCTCGCCGAGGTCACCACCTCCGAGGAGGGCACGCCGCTGGCGCGCACGGATCCCGATCCCCGGTTGACGGCACTTCATCGGATGTGGTCGCTGGGTGCGGTGAAGGCGGTGCCCGCCGACTGGGTGCCCTCACCGCGGGCACTGCGCTACTGGGTGCTGGCCGCCGGACGGGGCGAAGGCGGACACTATGTGCTCGGGCTGGATCCGCGGTGCCCCGATTCGCACCCGCGCCTGGCGACCGCGCTGATGCGTACCGGCATCGCGCCCACGCTGGCCGGGACCCGCGGTCTGGCGCCCGCGCTGCGGATATCGGGTCGACGCCGGTTGGCCCGACTGGCGGAGTATGTCGGGGCCAGGCCGCCGGGTGCGACGGCCCGGGACTGGCCGTGCGATGATTGATCCTCTGTTCGCCGTCGGCGTGACGGTCACGTGACCAACCTCCCCAGTGTCGTCTGACCAGGGGATTTGCGGTTCATTGCGACCTCGGGTGCCGGAGTTGAGGTGCCCTGATGGTCAAACGGATGTGCAATTGACGCTAGCTTTGGGGTACAACACCCACTGACGGACACCAGAGCCGTTCTTGTCCAGGCCGGCCCGGAACGACTCGAAAGCGAAGGACCCCCGTTGGCCGAGACCACCACCACGACCCCCACCGGACGGGCGATCCGCCGACTGGTGATCGTCGAATCCCCGACCAAGGCGCGCAAGATCGCCGGCTACCTGGGGCGCAACTACGTCGTGGAATCGTCGCGGGGCCATATCCGGGATCTGCCGCGGGGCGCCGCCGACGTCCCGGCCCGCTACAAAGGGCAGCCCTGGGCGCGTCTGGGTGTCGACGTCGACCACAACTTCGAGCCCCTCTACGTGGTGTCGCCGGACAAGAAGTCGACGGTGACCGAGCTCAAGTCGCTGTTGACCGACGTCGACGAGCTCTATCTCGCCACCGACGGTGACCGCGAGGGCGAGGCCATCGCCTGGCATCTCCTCGAGACGCTCAAGCCGAAGATCCCGGTCAAGCGGATGGTGTTCCACGAGATCACCGAGCCCGCGATCCGGGCCGCGGCCGAGAATCCCCGGGATCTCGACAACGACCTCGTCGACGCCCAGGAGACCCGCCGCATCCTCGACCGCCTGTACGGCTACGAGGTGTCGCCCGTGCTGTGGAAGAAGGTCATGCCGAAGCTGTCGGCGGGCCGGGTGCAGTCGGTGGCCACGCGCATCATCGTCGAGCGTGAGCGTGAGCGCATGGCGTTCGTCTCCGCCGAATACTGGGACATCGACGCGGTGATGGATGCCGGCGCCGACTCGGGGGTGTCGCCGCGGACCTTCTCCGCCCGACTCGTCGGTGTCGGTGACGCGCGCGTCGCGACCGGCCGCGATTTCGACGCCCGCGGCGCGCTCAAGCGAACCGACGGTGTGGTCATCCTCGACTCGGCCCGGGCCGGCGCGCTCGCCGCCGGCCTCGACGGCGCGGCGATGACCGTGTCCTCGGTGGAGGAGAAGCCCTACACCCGCCGCCCCTACGCACCGTTCATGACCTCGACGCTGCAGCAGGAGGCGGGCCGCAAACTGCGGTTCTCGTCGGACCGGACGATGCGGATCGCGCAGCGCCTCTACGAAAACGGCTTCATCACCTACATGCGTACCGACTCGACGACGCTGAGCGAGTCGGCGATCGCCGCGGCGCGGGCACAGGCGCGCGATCTCTACGGTGCGAACTTCGTCCATCCGACACCGCGGCAGTACACGCGCAAGGTCAAGAACGCGCAGGAGGCGCACGAGGCGATCCGCCCGGCCGGGGAGACCTTCCGCACCCCCGGGCAGGTCGCCGGCCAGCTCGAAGGCGACGAGTTCCGGCTCTATGAGCTCATCTGGCAGCGCACTGTCGCCAGCCAGATGGCCGACGCCAAGGGCACCACGCTCTCGCTGCGGATCACCGGCACCGCCGCGAACGGCTCAGATTCGGCGGTGATGTGCACATTTGCCGCGTCGGGTCGGACCATCACCTTCCCGGGTTTCCTGTCGGCGTACGTGGAGACCGTCGACGAGCAGGCCGGTGGCCAGGCCGACGACGCCGAAAATCGGCTGCCGCAGCTCACGGTGGGGCAGGCACTGACCGCGACGGATCCCGCGGCCGACGGGCACACCACCAACCCGCCCGCCCGGTTCACCGAGGCGTCGCTGGTGAAGGTCCTCGAGGAACTCGGCATCGGCCGGCCGTCGACGTACGCCTCGATCATCGGCACCATCCAGGACCGCGGCTATGTGGTGAAGAAGGGCAACGCGCTGGTGCCCTCGTGGATCGCATTCGCGGTGGTCGGTCTGCTGGAGGCGTATTTCCGCAGTCTCGTCGACTACGACTTCACCGCCGCCCTGGAAGACGATCTCGACCAGATCGCCAACGGTCAGGAGAACCGGACCCGGTGGCTCACCGAGTTTTACTTCGGCGACGATGCCGACGGCGCCGAACACGATTCGGAGATCGCGAATTCCGATATCGCCAAGCACGGTGGGCTCAAGCGGCTGGTCGGGGTGAACCTCGAGGAGATCGATGCCCGTGAGGTCAACTCGATCCGCCTGTTCGATGACGAGGCCGGGCACACGGTGTTCGTGCGGGTCGGCCGGTTCGGTCCGTATCTGGAGCGCAATATCGCTGCCCCGGACGCCGAACCCCAGCTGCAGCGTGCGAATCTGCCCGCCGACATCACCCCCGACGAGCTGACCCTGCAACTGGCCGAGAAGCTCTTCGCCACCCCGCAGGAGGGACGATCGCTGGGCGTCGACCCGGCGTCCGGGCATGAGATCGTGGTCAAGGAGGGGCGTTTCGGCCCGTACGTGACCGAGATCCTGCCCGACGATGACGATGACGGTGGCACCGGCGGTGCCCCCGCCACCGTCCCGGCCGGTCCGGTGCCCCGCGACGGCGGTGCCGTGGTGGGGCCGGGCGACGACGTCGTGCCCCTGGATGACCTGCCGTCGGGAGGCGCCGCCACCACCGTCGCGCGGAAGGCGCCGGCCAAGGCCGCCGCGAAGAAGACGGCGAAGAAGGCCGGCCCCAAGCCGCGCACGGGTTCGTTGTTCAAGTCGATGGACATCGCCACCGTCACACTCGACGACGCACTCAAGCTGTTGTCGCTGCCGCGCGTGGTCGGCGTGGATCCGGCGTCGGGTGATGAGATCACCGCGCAGAACGGCCGATACGGGCCGTATCTGAAGCAGGGCACCGATTCCCGTTCGCTCGCCAACGAGGAGCAGTTGTTCACCGTCACGCTCGACGAGGCGCTGCGCATCTATGCCGAGCCCAAGCGCCGGGGCCGGGCCGCGGCCGCGCCGCCGCTGCGTGAGCTGGGCAATGATCAGGTCAGTGGCAATCCGATGGTCATCAAGGACGGCCGGTTCGGGCCGTATGTCACCGACGGCGAGACCAACGCCAGCCTGCGCAAGGGCGACGACGTCGCGACCATCACCCCGGAACGCGCGATGGAGTTGCTGGCGATCCGGCGTGAGACCGCGCCGCGCAAGGCCGCCAAGAAGACGGCCAAGAAGGCCGCGGTGAAGAAGACGACAACGGCCACCAAGACCACGGCCACCAAGACCACGGCCAAGACGACCACCGCAACGAAGACGGCCGCGAGAAAGACCACGGCCACCAAGAAATCCGCGGCCACCAAGACGGCGGCGAAGAAGACCGCGACGAAGACGGCCGCCACCAAGACCACGGCGAGGAAGACTGCGGCGAAGAAGACGACGGCGACGAAGACTGCGGCGAGAAAGACTACGGCGAGGACGACCCCGCCGGCCGAGTGACAAAAGCGCCCGATGATGCCGTCACCGTGCCGCCGTCGGGTGGTGACGCCCGCGTCGTCGGCCACCGTGTACCTATGTACCGGCGCAGCGGTCCGCCGTGACAATAATTGCCGTGGCGTTGCGCTGGGCCGGTACTTACGCCCGTCAGTCGGGCAAGCTAACGGGCCGCGCCAGCAGGGTCTCGATCCCGCGGCCACGCAGTTCGACGCCTTCGCCGATCTCCCAGTGTTCGGCTTCGGCGTGGGAGGCGAGGAAGACGGCGCGGGCGGAGCCGAGGACGCGGGCCGGCTCGTCTTTGGCGAGTTCGGTGAGGCGGGCTGCCTCGTTCACCGGGTCACCGATGACCGTGTACTCGAGGCGTTGCTCGGCCCCGATGTGCCCGGCGATGGCCTTGCCCGCCGAGATGCCGATGCCGATATCGGTGTCGCCGAGGGTGTGGTACAGCTCCTGGCGGAGCTCGCGTGCGGAGGCGAGGGCGCACCCGGCGAAGTCGTCGAGGTCCAGGGGCGCCCCGAAGATGGCGAGGGCGGCGTCACCCTGGAACTTGTTGACGAATCCGCCGTGGCGTCCGACGACGGTGACCACCACGCGGAAGAACTCGTTGAGGAGCTCGACGACCTCGCGGGGCGGCCGGTTGACCGCCAGGCGCGTCGATCCGACAATGTCGACGAACAGGACGCCGACATAGCGCTCTTCACCACCGAGCTCGGTACCGGTCTCGATGGCGCGTCGGGCGACGTCCTCGCCGACGTACCGGCCGAACAGATTGCGGAGCTGTTGGCGTTCCCGGAGACCGGCGACCATGTCGTTGAAGCCGGCCTGCAGCTGGCCGATGTCGCTGCCGTCGTAGATCTTGACCGCGACCGTGAGGTCGCCGTCCTGGACGCGCATCTGGGCGTGGCGTAGCTGTTTGATGGGGTCGTTGATCGCCGCGACGACGCGGAAGATCGCCAGGACCGAGAAGACAAGCGCGGCGACGGCCATCCAGAGGATGGGGCGGAGCAGTCCGCGCGCGTCGGTCTCGATGACGTCGAGGCGCTGCAGCGTGATCAGGCCGACGATGACGAGCATGGGGGCGACGACGCTGATGGCCCAGAACACTGTGATGCGGGTGGTCACGCCGGGGCCGATTGCGTTGCCGGGGTTGTTGGCCATGGCGGCGACGGTGATGGGTCGCAGGACCTTCTCGGACTGCAGGAAGCTCAGAACACAGGTGACGACCGCACCGATGAACGTCGCGATGGCCACGATGACGGCGTCGCGACGGGAGACGGCGTAGTTCACGAGCGTGAACAGGACGCCGCCCACCAGCCACATGGCGATGTTGACCGCCGAGAGGAGCGACGGCAGCTGCAGCGCGCGCCGCCGGGCAGCGACATTGTCCAGCCGGGTGCGGCGGCGGTGCCAGATGAGCACGGGCAGCGAGAGCTTGATGCTGAGCAGAGCGCCGACAACGGTCGCGAGGACGAGATAGGACGCGAAGATCGCCTGGTTGACGGTGGCGATCTCGCTGAAGCGGATGGCGTCGCTGGCG
The DNA here is from genome assembly GCA_047605505.1 of Gordonia sp. (in: high G+C Gram-positive bacteria). Lineage (GTDB taxonomy): Bacteria > Actinomycetota > Actinomycetes > Mycobacteriales > Mycobacteriaceae > Gordonia. The sequence goes on from JASGFO010000040.1 coordinate 15,880, forward strand.
GGCATGCCGAAACGCAGGAACCCGAAGGTGAACAGCGCGCCGACGAGGTTGGCCCGCAGCATGTCGAGGGCGAGGACCGGCCAGGGGGTGTGCACGAGCCACCTGACTGTATGCACCGCCTTGGACAGGCGCGACCGGCGTTCGACCACGTTTCCACGGTAGCTGGCTGCTTGCAATTGTTAAACGCGATTGGCGGACTCGGGGTGTCCGAGCTGCGGATTAGGGTGATGTCTGTGACTAATGTCTTTGCCCAGGTGATCGGTCAGGCGGCGATGGTCGCCGACCTCGCCGAGGCTGCCCGGGCTGCTCGCGGCCTGGCGAACCGGCTCGACGAGACCGCTGCGGGGGTGGTGTCGATGTTCGGCGTCGGCGGGGCCACCCCGGGCGCCGATGGGCCGCCGCCGGGAGCGGAGCGAGCGGGGCAGATGTCACCCGGCGCGGGTGAGCGTGCCTCGATGACCCATTCCTGGCTGTTCACGGGGCCGCCGGGCAGTGGCCGGTCGGTCGCGGCGACCTGCTTTGCCGCGGCGCTGCAGTGCCAGGATGCCGAGGTCGTGGGCTGTGGGCGGTGCCGGGCCTGTGCGACCGTCCTCGCCCACACGCACGCCGATGTCCGGCACGTCGTGCCCGAAGGACTGAGTCTGTCGGTCAAGGAGATCCGCTCGGTGGTGCAGTTGGCGTCCCGGCGGCCCGGGACGGGGCGCTGGCAGGTGGTGATCGTCGAAGATGCCGACCGCCTGACCGAGCAGGCCGCCAATGCCCTGTTGAAGGTGGTGGAGGAGCCGCCGGCGCGGACGGTCTTTCTGCTGTGCGCGCCGTCGACGGCGCCGGAGGACATCTCGGTGACCTTGCGGTCGCGGTGCCGGCATATCGCACTGACCACCCCGTCGGCCGCCGAGATCGCGTCGGTCCTCGTCGAGCGGGACGGCATCGATGCGGCCGCGGCGCAGTGGGCGGCGTCGGTGTGCGGTGGGCACGTCGGGCGTGCCAAACGCCTGGCCACCGATCCGCAGGCGCAGGCCCAGCGGGAGGCAGCGCTGCGCCTGGCGCACGCCGCACGCCGCGACGCGACCGCCTACCAGGCGGCGGAAGAGCTGGTCGCGACGGCGGAGGCGGCCGCCAAGGAAATCAGCACCGAACTGAACGAGGCCGAGACCGCCGAGCTCAAGACCGCACTGGGGGCGGGCGGCTCCGGGAAGGGCACCGCGCGGATGCCGCGGGGCTCGGCGGGTGCGCTGTCCGAGCTCGAGAAGCGGCAGAAGTCGCGGGCCACGCGCGTCGGCCGTGATGTGCTCGACCGGGCCCTGGTCGATCTCGCAGCCCTCTACCGGGACGCGCTCGTACGGTCGATGGGGGCGCAGGTGACGCCGATGCATCCGGACAAGGCCGACGACCTTGTCGAAGCACTGGTCGATCACGCCGCTCCCGCGCAACTGTTGCGCTGCGTGGATGCAGTCCTGGATTGCCGTGCGGCGCTGGAGGTCAACGTGAAGCCGAAGTTCGCCGTCGACGCGATGATCGCGAAAATCGGGCAGGCGCTCAGCGGCCCGCCGGCCCCGTAGCGGGGGTTACCTCGCGGTAATCCGCGGGCAACACCCCGAGCCTAGCGTGGCAACCCATGGCACCCGTGCAGCCGCGTCCGCTTGGTACCGGGCTGGACATCACCGGGCTCAACAAGTCGTTCACCACGCGATCGATCAAGGGATCGTCGACGGTGGATGCGCTGTCCGATGTCTCCTTGCGGACCTCGGAGGGGGCGTTTCTCTCGCTGCTCGGCCCGTCGGGCTGCGGCAAGTCGACGGTCCTGCGCATCCTCGCCGGCCTGGAGTCCCCGACGTCGGGGACGGTGCTGATGAACGGCCAGTCGCCGGCCGAGCTGACGCGCAACCATCAGCTCGGTATCGCCTTTCAGGATTCGGCGCTGCTGCCGTGGCGGTCCGTCGAATCCAACATCAGGTTGCCGCTGCAAGTCGGTCGGCTGCCCGCCGACGACGAGCTCGTCGCCGACCTGATCGACCTCGTCGGGCTCACCGGCTTCGAGAAGTCCAAACCGGCGATGCTCTCCGGTGGCATGCGCCAGCGGGTGTCGATCGCGCGTGCGCTCGTCGTCCGTCCGACGGCACTGCTGCTCGACGAGCCGTTCGGCGCGCTCGACGACATGACGCGGCAACGGCTCAACATCGAGCTCCTGCGGATCTGGACCGAGAAGCCCGCGACCACGCTGATGGTCACCCACGGGATCGCCGAGGCGGTGTTCCTCTCCGACGTCGTCGCCGTCATGAGCGCCCGGCCGGGCCGGGTGATCGAGACGGTGCCGATCGATCTGCCCCGACCGCGGACACCGGAGATGATGCGCACCCCGGAATTCCACGAGCTGGCCGATCACCTGTCCGGGTTGCTGTTCGGCAGCGGGACACCCGGCGCCGGGATCGCGGCCGACGACGTCGCCGCGGAGCGGGGTGCGGCACACTCCGACGCGGAGGTCGCCAGTGGGTAGGGTCAACGCCGACCGCTGGGCGGCCGGGGCCGTGGGCATTGTCGGGCTCGTCGTCGCATGGTCGGTGGCGGGTGCCCTCCGGTGGTTCGGTGGCTCCATCCCGACGCCCTGGGCGGTGGTGCAGGCCATCGGCGACCGCGGCTCGGCCTACTACGTCGACAACTTCGGGGCCACCATCGAGCTCGCGTTCCGCGGCTTCCTGTGGGGCAACGGCCTGGCCATCGCGCTGGCGCTGCTGGTGATCCTGATCCCGCCGATCGAGGGCCTGGCCACCCAGCTGGCCATCATCTCCTACTGCACGCCGATCATCGCCGTCGCCCCGATCATTCAGGTGGCCTTTGCGCAGGTGCAGACCATGATCGTGTTCCTCGCGGCGATCTCGGTGTTCTTCACGACGATGATCGGGACCCTCTCCGGGCTTCGGTCGCCGCACGCGGGCAGCCTCGACCTCGTCACGGTGTACGGCGGTGGCCGGTTGGCGCAGTTGTGGCGGGTCCGCATCATCGCGGCGCTGCCCAACACCCTGGCCGCCATCAAGATCGCGGCGCCCGCCGCGGTTCTCGGCGCGGTCCTCGGCGAGTTCCTCGCGATGCCGGAGAAGGGGGCCGGACCGACGATGATCATCGCCCAGCAGGCCGGCGATGTGCCCGCGGTATGGGCGATCGCACTGCTCTCGGGTCTCGTCGCGGGCATCGGATATGGAATCGTCGCGGTGATCAGCCGCTTCGCCACGCGGTGGTCGGTCGGAATGGCGGTGATCTAGATGACCGGTGGGATCGGAAGCCTCTGGGCCGCGGGCAAATTCGTCGGATCGCTGATCGGCTCGTTCCTTCTGATCCTGGTGATCTGGTGGCTGTTCCTGGTGGCCTTCCCCGATATCGGGCCGATCATCGGCCGGACACCGACCGACGTCTTCGCCTATCTGTTCACCGACGCCGGTGCTGCCGAGGCGCGGGATGAGATCTTCGGCAACCTCCGGATCACGTTGCAGGACTCCGCCGTCGGCTTCGTGAGCGGAATGCTGGCGGCGGTCGTCGTCGCCGCGGTGTTCGTGGTGTCGCGGCCCGCCGCACAGACCTTCATGCCGATCGCGATGCTGTTGCGGTCGGTGCCGTTGGTCGCGATGACGCCGCTGATCACCCTCGTCGTCGGCCGGGGGGTCGCGGTGGTCGCGGTGATGGGCGGCATCGTCGTCTTCTTCCCGGCGCTGGTGATGATCATGACCGGATTGGCCAACGCGCCCAAGCATCTCGACGACGTGATCAGCGTCTACGGTGGTGGCCGCTGGACGTCGCTGTATCGGTCCGCGGTCCCGTCGGCGGTGCCTGCACTGTTCGGCGCGGCCAAGGTCTCGGTGCCCGGCGCGATCATCGGTGCCACCGTGGCCGAATGGCTCGGCACCAACAAGGGCCTCGGGGCCACTCTGCAGCAAGCACTTCCGGCTGCTGCCTACGACGAGCTGTGGGCGTCGGTCATTGTCATCACCATCTCGTCGATCATCGTCTACGCCATCGTCGGGGTACTCGAGACGGTGGTCCTTGCGCAGATGGGGATGAAACAGACCTGAGTCACGTGGGCAGCGTCGCTGACGACACTCTGTCACCGCCCGAGGAAATGTTAAGGGAAGGAATCACCCCCCAATGACGAATCAACCCATGCCGATGAGCCGTGGCTTCGACCGCCGATCGTTCCTGCGGTATTCGATGATGGCCGGCGGCGCGGCGGGCGCCCTCGGCCTGTCCGGTGCACTGTCTGCTTGCAGCAGCGGCGATTCCGGCAGTAGCGGCGCATCGTCGACGAATCCGAAGGTGCAGTTGTCGTGGCAGAAGAACATCGAATTCGCCGGTGAGTACTGGGCCCTGGAGAAGGGGTACTTCCGGGACGCGGGCGTGGGCACGCCCGAACTGCTCACCGGCGGTGGGGCCGGCACCGGTGTGGAGACGGGATTGACATCGAACAAGGTGTGGATCGGGATGACCGCACCGCAGCTCACCGCGCCCGTGATCTTGCAGGGTGCGCCGCTGATGACGGTGGCGGCGACCTTCCAGAAGAATCCTTTCTGCATCATGTCGTTGGCCGACAAGGCAATTCATACCCCGCAGGAGATGCGGGGCAAGAAGATCGGGGTGCAGGCATCCAATGAGAACGTCTTCAAGGCGCTGCTCACCGCCAACGGGATGACCGAGTCCGATGTGCAGAAGATCACCGTCCAGTACGACCCGACACCGCTGACCAGCGGCGAGGTCGACGGCTGGGTCGCCTATGTCACCAACGAGCCGATCGAGTTGGCGGACAAGGGCATCGACAATGCCACGTTCCTGTTCGCCGATTTCCATCTGCCACTGGTCGCCGAGACGCTGGTGGTCCGCCAGGAGACCATCGACAACGAGCGCGACAAGCTCAAGGCCTTCCTCAAGGCCGACATCCAGGGCTGGTACGACGCGGTCGCCGATCCGGCCGGGTCGGCGCGGCTCGCGGTCACCAAGTACGGCGCCGATCTCGGCCTCAACGAGCCCAACCAGACCGAACAGGCCGTCGCGCAGAACGGTCTCGTTGTCTCCGACGACACCAAGGCCAACGGCCTGCTGACGATGACCGATGAGCTCATCGCCCGCAACATCGAGGCGCTGGGCAAGGCGGGCTACCCGATCGCCCCGGAGAAGATCTTCGACATGTCGCTCATCACGGAGGTCTACGAGGAGAATCCGACGCTCAAACGCGCCTGACGGCGCCGATTTGGGACATCTGCGAAAAACGTCCCAGGTGACCTGACTCTCCTCTAGAGTGCAGGCAGTCGACGACGGCGAGGGGTCGACGTCATCTGGGTCGGGAGTGTACTCATGGGCAAGCACAGTGGTGGAAGCGTCGCGGCACGGTCGTTTCTCGTCGACTCCGGGGTCGGGCGGTCGACGCGCCACCGCGCTGCCGACCCCCTCCCACCCG
>JASGFO010000041.1:0-21318 GCA_047605505.1 Gordonia sp. (in: high G+C Gram-positive bacteria)
CTTCCTCGGCGGGCCAGAGATCGTCGCCGTCGACACGCAGATCACGCAATGCCGACGCGTCGTGCCCGATCACCGCCGCCCCGAGACCCGGCCGCAGACGTATCCCGCTCATGGTCTGCGCGCGGGACAGATCGACGAGGTGAGGCACGGTGTCGGGGCCCGCGATCATGATGCGCTCGCCCGTCCAGATGATGTCGAGGCTGCCGTCGGGCAGGATCACCACGCTGCCCGGCAGATGATCTGCCTGCCAGTGTGCGGCGATCACGGCCGGGGTCATGTCCGCGCATTCTGCCACGCCCGCGCCGGGCGCGGCGGCGGCGTCGGTAGGATCGGCGGTTGTGACAGACAACGGTGCACACGCAGTAGGTATTGCCACGGTGACCAACAGCGGCTCGGCCGATCCGGGCGTCGTCCTCGACGTCTGGTACCCCGAGCCGGCTCTGGGTACCAGCTCACCGTCCGACACGACGCCGCTCGCCGGCGACGCCATCCCCGCCGAGCTCGCGCCGCTGGTCGGGGTCGACGAGATCCGCGGCGTGAAGACGGTGCCCGTCGAGACCACCATCAGCGACCTGGGCGCGCCGCCGGTGGACACCTACGACATCTACCTGCGGCTGCACCTGCTCTCGCACCGCCTCGTCGCCCCCAACTCGGTGAACCTCGACGGCATGTTCGGGTTGCTCGCCAACGTGGTGTGGACCAACCACGGGCCCTGCCGCGTCGACGGCTTCGAGAAGGTCCGTGCCGGTCTGCGCACGCGGGGTCCGGTGACTGTCTACAGCATCGACAAGTTCCCGCGCATGGTCGACTACGTGGCGCCCGGCGGGGTCCGCATCGGCGACGCGGACCGGGTACGCCTGGGTGCGCACCTGGCCCCGGGAACGACCGTCATGCACGAGGGTTTCGTCAACTTCAACGCCGGCACCCTGGGCGAATCCATGGTCGAGGGCCGGATCTCGGCAGGAGTGGTGGTCGGCGACGGCTCCGACATCGGCGGCGGCGCGTCCACCATGGGCACCCTGTCCGGCGGCGGCAAGGAGCGGATCACCCTGGGCAAGCGCTGCCTGCTGGGCGCCAACTCGGGGTGCGGCATCCCGCTCGGCGACGACTGCGTCATCGAGGCCGGACTCTACGTGACCGCCGGCACCAAGGTGACCGGCCCCGACGGGAGCAGCATCAAGGCCCGCGAGCTCTCCGGGCAGTCGAATCTGCTGTTCCGGCGCAACTCCCTGACCGGCGCGGTCGAGGTGGTGCCGTGGAAGGGCGACGGCATCGCCCTCAACGAGGCATTGCACAAGAACTGAGCCATCTGGCCGAAAGAGCCTCGGCGAGTCGCGATTCGGTCGCGCTTGCCGGGGCCTTTCGCGTTGATGCGAACAGCCAAGTATCACGATTCCATAACAGTCTGCGAACACGCTTTCTATCGAATGTCGTATCGAGTACCGTGGTGCCATGGAACATAGAACTGAGGCCACAAGCGCACACCAGGTCACCGGGCACACCATCGACGGCGCGACCATGCCACCGCGACGTGGCCCGCGGCCGGCGACAGCGCGACGACGGTCGGCGGATATCAGGCCGCCGCCCTTCCTGAATCCGTGAACCGCAGACCGGTCGTCCCTCTCCGAAAGAACCACTCCAACAACGTAATCCGGGCGCTGATGGCCGAGCGTCAGCGCATTCCCCGCACAGCACATTGTGAGCCGGCACATTTTCTGAGTAGCACATTTCCGCGGTCGACCGACCGCACGTGATCGTTGAGAACTTCATATTGAAACTGCCGATCAGGTCGTGCGGACCGCACGATCGAGCACGTACCGGCCAGTGGTCTGTGATGCGGCCCGGTCCGTGGCTCTGCCCGATCCGTCGTCAGCGGCTGTCGTGGAGTCGCGCCGCGGCGGCGCCGATGCGCTCGTCGGTCGCGGTCAGGGCGATCCGTACGTGCGCGGTGCCCGCCGGGCCGTAGAAGTCGCCGGGCGCGGCCAGGATACCGCGGTCGGCGAGCCAGCCGATGGTGTCCCGGCACGGCTCGCCGCGGGTGGCCCACAGATAGAGGCCGGCCTCGGAGTGGTCGACGGTGAAGCCGGCCTCGGTGACAGCGGCCAGCAGGGTGTCGCGGCGCGCGCGGTAGCGCTCCCGTTGGGCGTCGACGTGCGCGTCGTCGGTCAGTGCCGCGGTCATCGCCCCCTGGATCGGGAACGGGACGATCATCCCGGCGTGCTTGCGCACGGCCAGCAGCTCGGCGACGAGATCGACGTCGCCGGCGAAGAATCCGGCGCGGTACGACGCCAGGTTGCTGATCTTCGACAGGGAGTGGACGGCCAGCAGCCCGGTGTGATCGCCGCTCGAGACCCGGGGATCGAGGATCGAGATGGCCTCGGCATCCCAGGACAGGCCGAGGTAGCACTCGTCGGAGATCACGACCGTCCCGCGTTCCCGCGCCCACTCGATCACCGTGCGCAGGTGGTCGACGCCGAGCACCTTCCCGGTGGGATTCGACGGCGAGTTCAGGAACAGCAACGCGGGCCGGGCGGGGCCCAGCTGGACCACTGAGTCGGCGCGCACCGTGCTCGCACCGGCCAGCAGGGCACCCACCTCGTAGGTGGGGTAGGCGACCTCGGGGATCACCACCAGATCGCCGGCACCGACACCCAGCGTCGAGCACACCGACGCGATGGCCTCCTTGGTACCGATCACCGGCAGGATCCCGGATTCGTCCAGGCCCGTGACGCCGTACCGTCGGGTGAGGGCCGCGGCGGCGGCCTCCCGTAGTTGCGGGGTGCCGATGGTGGTCGGGTATCCCGGGAACTCCGACGCCGCGGTGAGCGCGGCACGGATCAGCGGATCGACCGGGTCGACCGGGGTGCCGACCGAGAGGTCGACGATGCCGTCCGGATGTGCCTGGGCGGTGGCCTTCGCACCGGTCAGGGTGTCCCACGGGAAGTCGGGGAGGGCGGCGCTCACGCGGCGTCGGGTCACGGGAACCTCAGTCCTCGTCCTCGCCCATCGGAGGAAGGGACTTGACGAACGGCGGATCGTAGTCGGTCTTGCCGACCTTGCTCGCGCCGCCGGGCGAACCCAGGTCATCGAAGAAGTCGACGTTGGCGCCGACGTACGGTTCCCACTCGTCGGGGACATCGTCCTCGTAGAAGATGGCCTCCACCGGGCACACCGGCTCGCACGCGCCGCAGTCCACGCATTCGTCGGGCTGGATGTACAGACTGCGTCCGCCTTCATAGATGCAGTCGACCGGACATTCCTCCACGCAGGCCTTGTCCATGACGTCGACGCAAGGCTCCGCGATGATGTAGGTCACCACTCACTCCTTCGCTGCAAGCATCTGCTCTCTGCGCGCATCACCGAAACAATGCGCGCGCAGGCGCGAGGGCTGGTCGCACCGGCACGCACGCAGCCAGCGGCGCCTGCAGCTTGGGCGCCGTGTCACGTGCGGGGTCCAGAGTATCCGCCCGGTCCGGCCCCGCTCGACCCCGTCCCGACCATCCCCACGGCGACGAGGTACAGATCACATCGCGGGATCTTGCGTTCAGGATGAGAACAACCCTCCCCCACCGATGGGTTCGCCTGCACGCTGATCTGGTGACCGCCATCCTGCCCTCCCGACGCCCCGCCCGCCAGCGCACCACCGGCCTCGGCACCGACCGCTACGCCGATCACCATTCCCGTGCCGATCACCGCACCACAGATCGGCCGGCCGCCGATCGGCGATCCGCGGTGCCGACGCGGAATCTGCCGACGCCGTTGCGGCCCGCCGATCTGTTGCGCATCACAGATCAGGGCGCCGCCGACATCCTCGACGGCCGGTATGACCATCTACTCCCCGAGGCCTGGGACCCGGTCGAGCGGTGGTCGACGCGGCTGTACTCCGACGACGACGTCGATCTATGGCTGATCAGCTGGACCCCGGACCGGTCCACCGAGTTGCACGATCATGCCGGGTCACTCGGTGCGTTGACGGTGCTTTCCGGTGCGCTGCGGGAATATCGGTGGACCGGCGCCGACCTCGCGGTCCGGGTGCTCTCGGCGGGCGATCAGGCGGCGTTCCCGCTCGGCTGGGTCCACGATGTCTCGCGGCACGATCCGACGAGTGGCCACATCACCGGCAAGGGGGATGGGGCCGGCGCAGATGATCGGGCCGGCGCCGGGGACCGCGCCGGCGCAGGACCGACGCTCAGCGTCCACGCCTACTCGCCACCGCTCACGGCAATGTCGTTCTACGAGGTGACCGAGGCCCAGAGCCTGCGCCGCATCCGTACCGAGCTCACCGACGAGCCCGAGTAACCGCGGCGGGCCCCGGACGACGACATCCCTGGCACCGGGCAGCCCGCGACCGGCGATGGCCGGCCACCGGGTCAGCGACTCGCCCGTCCCACCGCAGCCAATGGGTGCGGCACAGGAAGCACGTCGGCCGCCAGGAAGGTCACCGGATCTGCCAGTGCAGCAACGTGATCGGCGAGCGCAGGGTGGACCCATCCGGAGCCCGGCACCAGATAGGGCGGTTGGGCGGTGAGCCGCTCGGTGAGGGTGAACCCGGTGTCGGCGGTGAGTCGGGCCAGCACCTCCAGGTTCGGCCAGGGGCGCTCAGGGTTCACGTGGTCGGGGGTCAGCGGTGACACCCCGCCCCAGTCGTCGATGCCGGCAGCGACGAGGGCGGCACACTCGGCCGCCGACACGAGATTGGGCGGGGCCTGCACCCGCATGGATGGTCCCAGCACCACCCGCGCGGTCGCCACGACCGCGAGGAACGCGGTCATCTCGGCGTCGGGCGCACCGCGCATCGCGGTGTCCGGCTTGGCCCGGAAGTTCTGGATGATGACTTCCTGAATGTGTCCGTGGGCGCGGGCGATCTCGTCGATCGCGAGGAGGGATTCCGCTCTCTCCCGGAGGGTTTCACCGATCCCCACCAGGATTCCGGTGGTGAACGGCACGCCCACGACACCCGCGTCGTCGAGGACGGCAAGACGCACCAGCGGATCCTTGTCGGGGCTGCCGTGGTGGGGCTGCCCCTTCTCGGTGAACAGTCGGCGCGAGGTGGTCTCGAGCATCATGCCCATCGACGGCGCAACGGGCCGCAACCGGCGCATCTCGTCGGCGCTCATCACCCCGGGATTGAGGTGCGGCAACAGGCCGGTCTCGGTGAGCACGGCGTGCGCGGCGGCCCGGACGTAGTCGAGCGTCGAGGAGTAACCACGCTCGGTCAGCCACTCACGCGCCTGCGGCCACCGGTCCTCGGGGCGGTCACCGAGGGTGAACAAGGCCTCCTTACACCCGAGCGCTGCGCCCTGGCGGGCCAGCTCGACCACCTCATCGAGGTCGAGGTACATGCCGAGCCCGGCGCGGGCGAGCTTGCCCGGGACGGTCACAAAGGTGCAATAGTGGCACCGGTCGCGGCACAGCCGGGTCAGCGGAATGAAGACCTTCCGTGAGTAGGTGATCTGTCCGGGCCGCCCCGCCGCGGCCAGGCCCCGATCCCGGATCTCGGCGGCGATCTGTTGCAGGGCAACCAGATCGGCACCCGACGCCGACAGCAGGGTGGCCACCTGCGCCAGCTCGAGGCCCTGCTGGGCGCGGGCGGCGGCCAGCGCCGCGGCCATCGAGTTCGCGGTTCCTGCACGATGCTCGGTCATGACGATGTCACCGTCCGTCTCTCACACGGTCATGCCCTGCGTGGGCGGGTGCCGGATGCGTGTACGGCCCTGGTTCGAACGTACCGTTTCGTTCCCGGAAGGAGGCCGCGGTCCCGGGCCACAGCAGCGTGAGGCGGCCGCTGACCGGGTCGACGTACCAGCTGTCACAGCCGGTCAGCCACACCGTCCGCGCGGCCCGAGCATCGATCTCGGCGGTGTACGAGCGTTCGGCCTCGGCCGAAACCTCCAGGGCGGCAAGGTTATTGGTGGCCATGTAGTCGAGGGCGCCGAGCACGTAGTCCAGTTGCGTCTCGATCATGTAGATCGCCGAATTGTGGCCGAGCGCGGCGTTGGGGCCGTCGAGGACAAACATGTTCGGGAAGCCCGCAACCGTCGTCGACGCGTAGCTGGTCATGCCCCGCGACCAGTGGTCGGCGAGACACTCCCCCGCGCGACCCCGGATGCGGTGCGCGGCCGGTGGTCGGGCCGCCTCGAAACCCGTTGCCATGACGAGGACATCGAGGTCATAGCAGGTACCGCCGGCAGCCCGGGCCTTCGATTCGATCACCGACTCCAGGGCACTCGGCTCGAAGACCACGTCGTCGCGCAGCAGTGCCGGATAGAAGTCGTCGCTGAGCAGGATGCGTTTGCAACCGATCTCGTAGTCGGGGGTGAGCGCGGCGCGCAGGGCGGGGTCGGCGATCTGATCGTGCAGATGTCCCAGGGCGCGCGCCCGGATCTCGTCGATGTCGGGGTGCAGGCCGAGTCGTTGCCGGAAGGCGCGATCGGCCTGGGTCAGCGACTCCTCGCGCCAGGCGACGGCGGCGGCCGAATCCCGCAGCCGGGCCCGTTCGGCGGCGTCGAGCGGCCGGTCGTCACGGGGCACCACATACGGCGGCGTGCGCGAGAACACCACGACCTCTTCCGCGACAGGGGCGAGCTGCGGGACCACCTGGATCGCCGACGCACCGGTGCCGACGACCCCGATCCTGGCGCCGTCGAGATCCGGTGCCGACGCCCACGCCGCGGTGTGCACGACGGGACCGGGGAAGCTGTCGAGGCCCTCGATGTCGGGGATTCGGGGTTCGGAGAGCCGGCCCACCGCGAGCACCAGCACGCGGGCGGCGAGGTGATGGGCGACGCCGGCGGCGACACTGGTGATCTGCCAGCGCATCGTCGCCGGATCCCACCGGGCGCCGACGAGTTCGTGGCCGAGGCGCAGGTGCGGGTCGAGCCCTTCCTCGGCGACGGTGCGCTCGAGGTAATCGCGGATCTCCGCACCGGACGGATACACCGACGACCACTGCCCCGGTGGCCGGAAGGAGAACGAGTACAGGTGGCCGGGGATGTCGCAGGCGATCCCCGGGTAGGTGTTGTCGCGCCAGGTTCCGCCGACGGCCGCGGAGCGTTCGAGAACGACGAAGGACTCGCGGTCGGCACGCGCGAGCCGGGTCGCCATGCCGATCCCGGCGAAACCGGCCCCGATGATCGCGACGTCGACGGTCGGCGGTGGCGTCGTGGCGTTCACCCGGGGACCCGGTCGAGGGGCAGCAACCGGTCGGCGGGCGGTCGCGCGTAGGAGGTCGTGCGCTGGACGAGGGTGCGGCCGGCGCGGTCGGCGAAGCCGAGCAACGTGGCCGGATCCAGGACGCGCCCGGCCTCGGCGCCGGCGTCGGGCAGCAGAGTGCCGTCGAGCAGCAGCCCACCGATGTCGTCGACGCCACCGGTGAGCAACGCGTCGACGGTCGCGGCGTCGAACTTGGTCCACGCCACCTGCAGGTGATCGAGGTGACCGAGCGTCAACAGCCGTGCGACGGCGTGCACGGCGCGGGTCTCACGGACCGAGACCGTGGGCCGGCCACGCAGGTGGGGCGGGGTGTTCGACGCCACCATCGGCATCAGGATGAGCTCGCTGAATCCCTGCGTGCGCTGCTGGATGCGGGTGAGCAGACGCAGATGGGCGACCTGGTGGGCGGGGGTCTCGACATGGCCGTAGACCATGGTGGCCGTCGAGAACAGGCCCGCGGCGTGTGCGGCGGTGATGACGTCGACCCACGCGCCGACCGGGGGTGCGGCGCCGCCGGGCGCAAGTGCGGCGCGGACCTCGTCGTCGAGGATCTGTGCCGCGGTCCCAGGCACCGAACCGAGACCGGCGGCCCGCGCCCGCGTGAGGAACTCGGCGATGCCGATGCCCATGCGGGCCGCGGCGTCGGCGATCTCGGGGGCACGGAAGGCGTGCAGGTGGACCTCGGCGGCCGCGGCGATCTGGTCCACCACACGCAGATAACCGTCGGCCGGGGCGTCGGCCGGCAGCGGCCCCTGCAGGCAGATCTCGGTGGCGCCCGCGGCCACGGCCTCACGGACCAGATCGGCCACCGACACATCACCCGTTGCCGGCAGCGCGGTCACGACACCCGTGTCGAGGTTGCGGTTGACGACGAAGGTCAGGGTGTCGGCACCGATCCGTTCGCGACGTGCCGCGTCGGCGAGAGCGCACAATCGGTCGAGGTGGTCGCCGTCGGCGCCGAGCAGGGTGACGGCGTCGGCGTCGGTCAGCGCGGCCGGATCGGCCGCGGCACGGGCCAGCGCCGCGGAGACCGCCGGGATCGGGGCGCGGTGATCGGCAGCCCACGCACGCAAGACCATGACCTCACTGTAGTGGTCCGGCCCGCGGGCCGGTGCCCGGCATCCGACCGTCCGCGGGTGCGGACGGCTCTCACCGGAGGTCGGCGTCGGCCCTCGGCAGCCGGCCCGACCAGATCAGCACACCCGGGATCCCGGCGCCCAGCACCACCAGCAGCAGGATCGAGACGAGACTCGCGCCATCGAGGTAGATCACCGCGTTCGTGCCCGGCCCGGGCACCGAGGCGACGACGAGGACCGCAAGCCACGCGAAGAGCGGTCCGAACCGGGCCAGGCCATCGGTGTGTCGCGCGGCCAGCCACACCAGCAGCGCATTGCCGAGCCCCACCCCGAACGCGACCAACGGCACCAGCTGCCCGAAGAACCGCGTGTAGGCGAAACCCACGCCCAGCACGCCGAGGACGGCGCCGTCGACGATCAGGCAGCCCAGCAGAAGGCGATCCCACAGGCGCATCACAGTGCCCCGGTGAACAGATCCGTGCCGCGGGTCCGTGGACAGTCGGCGCGGTCGGGGGTGCGCCGGATGAAGTGCTCGGTCGCAAACACCGGCTGCAGGATGTTGTTGCTCAGCGCGTACTCGGTGCCCGACGGCGCGACGGTGATCTGGGTGGCATGCGCGGCGAGCGCCGCAACCTTGCGATCCAGGACGGCACCGACGTCGATCTCGGTGGTCACCTCGGCGTCGGGGTAGCTGGGCAGTTCGCCGTCGGCGGGCAGCCGCCAACCGTCGGGGACGCGGTCGGCGGCCGCGGCGAGCCCGGCGACGAGGGCCGAGCGTTCGGTGACGGCCTCGTAGACCAGTGGGCTGCGGCCCAGCCGCGCGGCCGCGACCGGCACCGCGGCCACCGACGCCGTGTGCACGGTCTTGTGGTCGGGGTGCCCGTAGGTGCCGGCGTTGTCGTAGGTGACGACGACGTGCGGGTCGAAGCGGGCGATCTCGTCGGCCAGAGTGGCCACCACGTCATCGAAGTCGGCCTGCGCAAGCGCCCGCGGATGCTGCGCCGACGCCGCCCCGGCCATCCCGGAATCACGCCAGTGACCGGCCCCGCCGAGAAAGCGCGGCGACAGCGTCGGCCTGCCGGGTGGGGTGAGGGCGGCCAGCGCCGCCGTCAATTCGGCGATGCGATAGCCGCCGAGCTGGTCGGCGCCACCCTCGGCGACGAGCTGCGCCCAGCGGTCGCCGATCACCTCACCCTCCTCGCCCAGGGTGAAGGTGAGCACACGGACGTCGACACCCTCGGCCAGATAGCGGGCGATGGTGCCGCCGGTCTGGATCGACTCATCGTCGGGGTGGGCATGCAGGAGCAGGAGGCGGCGTGCGGTCACCCCGGTCACGGTAGATCCCACGATGCCGCGGTACCAAAGACGGACACCTGGATCGGCCCGGTGAGCGGGACCCCGGAGACCGCGGAGGTCACCCCGACCAGACCACTGTCCTGAAAGAGCGGCAGATAGACGGCGGCGTCCGCGAGCAAGGGCTCGGCCTCGGTCAAGGTGGCGGTGGGATCGTCGGCCGACAACGCCTGGCGGGCCAGACCGATCAGCGTCGGATCACACAGACCGGAGATGTTGCTGGCGTAGACATTGTCGGCGCCCGCGGCATCCTGGCCCGGCGCGACGCTCGTCGGCGTCGGCGGCGTCGACAGGCTCGGCGCCGTCCCGGGCTTGGGCTGATCACAATCGACCTGGGAGGCGAAGGCGGCCGCAGGCGGCGAGCCCAGACCCGTCCACCCGACGACGAGATCGACCCGCGACTCGGTGAGCGCAACCCCGTACAGGTCGGTGCTCGACAGCGGCGTGACCGCGGCCCGCACCCCGGCGGTGCGCAGCTGGTCGACGATGTTCGACGCCGCCGACAGCGACCGCGGGTCACCGCTGATGGTCCCGACCCGCACGATCAGGTCCTGACCGTCGCGCCGATACGGCTGCACCCCGTCGGGTACATCGGGCGCGCCCGGCGTCGGTGCGGGCGTCGATACCGAGGTGGCCGCCGACGTCGACGGGACACCGGCCGGCGGCGGGGTCGGGAGATCGGGATCGGCGCGCCGATAGCCGGCGGCGGCGAGCAGCTCGTCGATCTGCGCGGTGCCCGGCCGCGCCCGGGAGACCGGGAAATAGTCGGGATCGCTCGGGGCGTAGATGGTGTTGGCGTACTGGTTGACGATCCGGTCACCGGCACCCGACAGGGTCGCCAGGTTCGGGTCGATCATGCCCAGGATCGCCCGGCGCACCTCGACCCGCCGCATCACCTCGGTGCGCGCATTGACGCTGACGGTGAGGGCCTGGCCGGTGAGGCTGCGCTGCGCATGCAGACCCGGCACCGCCATCAGTTCCGCCGACGTGGCCGGGCTGGCGCCGAGGGCGACCAGCGCCGAACCACCCGACCGGACCGAGTCGATCATCTGCGACGCGGTGCCCGCCCGCCGCAGCACGATCTGATCCAGCTTGGGCGGTGTCATCCAGTAGCGGTCATTGCGGATGAGCCGGACCTCGTCGCGGGTGGTGTCGATGGAATACACCGAGAACGGGCCCGCCGACACCGGCTTGCCCGAATCCATCCCCGTCTGGAAACCGGCCGGTGTCCCGCGCAGGACGTGGCTCGGCAGCAGCGCGGTGAACAGCTCCTGCCAGCGCGGATAGGGCTGCGCGAAGACCACCTGCACGACCTTGCCACCGGCACTGGAGGTCACCGAGTCGATCATCCGGTAGCCCGCCGGCGCGACCGCATTGGGCTGACGCGACATCTGCTGCCACAGGTAGGTGAAGTCGTCGCCGGTGACGGGCAGACCGTCGGACCACTGCGCATTGTTGTGGATGCGGTAGGTGACGGTGAAGGGCGCGGTCGCGGTGACCTCGGCCGAGGTCAGCAGGCCGTCATTGCGCACCCATTCCACCCCGGCCGCGGTCGCCACCGGCTGGAAGGCGCTCGGCAGGGTGAGCGCGGCGATCGCGGTGGTCACCGTGCTCTGATCGGCACCCAGATGCGGATTGAAGCCGGCCCCGACCGACTCGGTCGCGATGTAGATCGTCTTGTCGTCGGGGTACTCGGCCGGTGTCGGCGGTGGACCGGTCTCCACGACCGGCGCCGGAGGATTGGCGGTACACGCACACAGCGACACGAGGACGGCGACGACGACGGCTGCCAGGGCGATCGCCCGGCGGGTGCCACGGTCGGTCACCCGCCCGGGTCGCTCACGCCATCGACGACGACGGCTCCGCGCCGGCATGTCGTCGTTCACCTCCACCCATCACCCCTTGCTGCCACTCTCCGAGAGACCCGACCCGATTCGGCCCTCAGCCCGCCGCCTGATCGCGGGTCTTGGCCCGCGAACGCTCCCGCGCCCGGGTCGAGGCGTCGAGGTGCACCTTACGCACCCGCACCACCTCGGGGGTCACCTCGACACACTCGTCGGCGGCACAGAACTCCATCGCACCTTCGAGTTCGAGGTGCATCGGCTTGGCGAGGGTCTCCATCACATCGGCCGACGACTGCCGCATGTTGGTCAGCTTCTTCTCACGGGTGACGTTGATGTCGAGATCCTCGGCACGCGGGTTGATCCCGACGACGTGACCCTCGTAGGAGTCGTCGCCCGGATTGACGAAGAAGGTGCCGCGGTCGGCGAGCTGGATCATCGCGAACGGCGTCACCGAGCCGGACCGGTCGCTGACCAGCGAACCGGTGTGACGGGCCCGGATCTCACCGGCCCACGGCGCGTAGCCGTCGAACACGGCATTGGCGATACCGGTACCGCGGGTCTCGGTGAGGAAGTCGGTGCGGAATCCGATGAGCCCGCGCGAGGGCACGGTGAACTCCATCCGGACCCAGCCGGAGCCGTGGTTGTTCATCTGGTCCATGCGTCCCTTGCGGGCGGCGAGCAGCTGGGTGACCGCACCGAGGTATTCCTCGGGCACGTCGATGGTCAGGTGCTCGAACGGCTCGTGCACCTTGCCGTCGACCTTACGGGTCACCACCTGCGGCTTGCCGACGGTCAGCTCGAAGCCCTCGCGACGCATCTGCTCGACGAGGATCGCCAAGGCCAGCTCACCGCGGCCCTGCACCTCCCAGGCGTCGGGTCGGCCGATGTCGATCACCCGCAGCGACACGTTGCCGATCAGCTCCGAATCGAGCCGGTCCTTGACCATGCGCGCGGTCAACTTGTGGCCCTTGACGCGGCCGGCCAGCGGCGAGGTGTTGGTGCCGATGAGTACCGAGATGGCCGGCTCGTCGACGGTGATGCGCGGCAGCGCCACCGGCTTGTCGGCGTCGGCGAGCGTGTCACCGATCATGATCTCCGACATGCCCGCGACCGCGACGATGTCGCCGGCAACCGCCGATTCCGCCGGGCTACGATCGACGCCGACAGTGGCGAGCAGTTCGGTGATCCTGGCGCGTTCGACGACGGGTTCGCCGTCGACCTCACGCAGCCATGCGACGGTCTGGCCCTTCTTCAGGGTGCCATTGTGGATGCGGACCAGGCCGAGGCGGCCGAGGAACGGCGACGCGTCGAGGTTGGTGACGTGGGCCTGCAGCGGAGCGGCGGGATCGCCCTTGGGTGCGGGGACGTGCTCGAGGAGGACGTCGAAGAACGGGTCGAGGTTCTCGCCGTCGGGGACCTCGCCGTCGGCGGGCTGGGTGGTCGAGGCGACGCCGGCGCGGCCGGACGCGTAGAGCACCGGCAGGTCGAGGACCTGTTCGGCGGCGGCCGACGCCTCGTCGTCGAGGTCGGAGGCCAGATCGAGCAGCAGATCGTGGGTCTCCTCGACGACCTCGGCGATGCGCGCGTCGGGGCGGTCGGTCTTGTTGACCACGAGGATCACCGGCAACGACGCCGACAGCGCCTTGCGCAGCACGAACCGGGTCTGCGGCAGCGGCCCCTCGGAGGCGTCGACGAGCAGGACGACCCCGTCGACCATGGACAGCCCACGCTCGACCTCACCGCCGAAATCGGCGTGACCGGGGGTATCGATGACGTTGATGACCACCTCGGTGCCGTCGGGCTGACGACGGTGCACCGCGGTGTTCTTGGCGAGGATGGTGATGCCCTTCTCGCGCTCGAGGTCACCGGAGTCCATGACCCGATCGACCAGTTCGGCGCGCTCGCCGAAGACGCCGGATTGGCGGAGCATTGCGTCGACCAACGTGGTCTTGCCGTGATCGACGTGCGCGACGATCGCGACGTTGCGGAAGTTGGGAGCAGCGCTCACTAAAGTTCTCTTTCTCCTACGGGAGTGGTGGGTCTCCCCCGGCCGCCGGACGCACGCGCGCCGACATGGCGGAGGACCACCGGATGGGCCTACGACGGTCACCAGCGTATCGGGTCGGCCGTCGAGACCACGATCACAGACTGCTAATCTTGCGCAATGGGCAAGGTGAACCCCGCAAAGGTGCGGAATCTGACGCCCAAGAAGAAGTGCTGCAAATCCCGGACCCGCTGTGTCCGATGCCCCGTCGTGATCCACCGGATGGGTAAACTCGACACCCGCGACATGTCCAAGAAGGACCTGGTCAAAGCACTGAAGAAGGCGCGATCAGCCTGAGTCGGCTACCGGCCGGTCCAGTAGGCGTCGACGTACGGCGCGCCCGCCAGGACCGCCAGCTCCGCCATCACCGCGTCGGTCGCGACGCGCGCATCGGTCGAGGCGAACCGGTCCGGGCCGATCGGCCGCCCCACGATCACCGACACCCGATGCGGGCGCCACAGCCAGGTGCCGGGCGGATTGACCCGCGCGGTACCCCGCAACGCGACCGGGACGATCGGCGCACCCGTGCGCTGGGCCACCCGCACCGCCCCCGTATGCCCCCGATGCACGCGACCGTCGCGAGCCCGGCTGCCTTCCGGGTGGATCGCCCACGCGTTACCGCCGTCGAGAAGATCGGTCGCCGTCGACAGCGCCGCATCCGAGCGCGCGCCACCCGACCGGTCCACCGGGATCTGGCCGACCGCGGTGAAGAACGCCCCTTGCAGGCGCCCCCGCAACCCGGGTGCCTCGAAGTACTCGCGCTTGGCGACGAAGGTCAGCCGCCGCGGCAGCACCAGGCACAGCAGCAGCGAGTCGATGACCGCGCAATGGTTGGCCACCACGATCACCGGACCGGTGGCGGGCACCTGCTCCCGGCCGATCACCCGTGGCCGGCACACGAGCCACAACACGGGCCCCACCAGGACATACTTGACGATCCAATACCACACAGCTCACTCCTTCTCACCTGCCGTAGACATTGTCTACGGACTCAGCATAGCGGGCTGCCGGGGTGATTCGGCGTCGGTCCGTGCGGTGTCGACGGGCGCCGCGACCGCGACGTCGGCGAGACTGTCTCGGTGACCGACGATCAGGATTCGACGCGGGACCGCATCGTCGCCGCCGGCGTCGCGCTGCTGGCGGAGGACGGCCTCGACGGCGTCGGGCTGCGCAGCATCACCCGCCGCGCCGGTGTCTCCCATGGCGCACCCCGCCGCTACTTCCCCACCCATCGCGCCCTGCTGGCCGCGATCGCCCGTACCGGCGTCGACGACCTGGCCGCGGAGCTCATGCCGCAGCTCACCGACACCGGGCTCGCCCCACGGGACCGGCTCGTCGCGGCGGGCGGCAGCTACCTCGATTTCGCACGACGCCGACGGGCAATGTTCGAGCTGATGTTCCGCCACGACATCCTCGACGGCGCGGGCGGCTTCCTGCGGACCGTGTCGATCCCGCTGGCGACGGCGGTACACGACGTCGTCACCGGCGAGATCGCCGACGACGACTGGGTACGCACGCTCGGACTCTGGGGCGCGCTGCACGGACTCGCGGTCCTGGTGGCGAACCGGGTGCTCGAACCCCTCACGGAGCTGCGGGACGTCGACATCGACATGGTCGTGCGGCGTGCCGTCGACACCGCGCTCGGCTGAACGCACGACCCGGCCCGCCGCGGCCGCCCTACTCGAGCACAGCCAGGAGTTCGGGCACCCAGGCCGTGTCGGCGGGCACGAGCGCACCCGCGTCGGCGAGTGCACGCAGGCCCGCGGCGTCAATCCAGCGCAGCGCCCGATGATCGAGCGACACCGGCGTCCCGTCGACGATCCGGGCCCAGTAGGCGATCAGGATCCGCTCGTCGGGCAGCGGGATCCGCGCGGTCAGTGGCGCACCCACGATCGTCGTGACACCGAGTTCCTCGATGAGCTCACGGCGCAGCGCCGCGACGTCACTCTCGCCCGGTTCGGCCTTGCCGCCGGGTAACTCCCACAACCCGGCCAGTTCGGCGGGCCGCTCACGTTGCGCCACCAGCAGCCGGCCCGCATCGTCGCGAATCGCCCCCGCGAGAACGTGCCGCAGCCGGGTCATGGCCGCACCACCGCCACCCGTTGCGGAATCAGCCGCAGCCCGACCGCGGTGCCCGGTGCGACCGGCTCGACAGCGTGCGCGACGACCTCACCGACCACCGTCCGCACCCGCAGGCGCGGCCCGGCCGGCAGATCGACCGCGTCGACGACGGTACCCGCCGCCGCGGCCTCGGAGACGGCCACCGGCTCGGCACGCAGCGATTCCGCCCGCAGGCCCAGCCGCGCGCCACCGGCCGGCACATCGATCTCCACCGCACCGAAAACCGTGTCCGCCAACCCCTTTCCGGCCGGCCGCGCCTCGATGACCACGGTGCAACCGAGGAAGCGGGCCGTCCACTCATCGGCCGGCGCGGTCCACAGTTCGGCCGGCCGCGCCGTCTGCACGATCGCACCCTTGCGCATCACCGCGATCTGTTCGGCCATCAACGCGGCCTCACCGTGATCGTGGGTGACGACGATCGTCGGGGTCCCGGCCGCGCGCACGATGTCGGCGATCTGGGTGGCCAGATGCTCACGCAACCGCCGATCCAGCGCAGCGAGGGGCTCGTCGAGCAACAGCAACCGCGGCCGCGGCGCCAACGCCCGGGCCACCGCCACCCGCTGCGCCTGCCCGCCGGACAACTCCTCGACACGACGGCCGCCACTGCCGGACAGATCGACGAGATCGAGCATCTCCTCGACGCGCTCGGCGACCGCGCCGCGCGACCACCGACGCATCCGCAATCCATAGCCGATGTTCGCCGCGACACTGCGTCCCGCGAAGAGCTGCCCATCCTGGAAGACCACCCCGAAGTCCCGGCGATGTGTCGGCACCCGTGCCAGATCCGTACCGTCGAACCGGATGCGGCCTGCGGCCGGCCGCTCCAGGCCGGCCACCGCCCGGATCAACGTCGACTTCCCGCACCCCGACGGCCCCAGCAGCGCCGTCACCAGCGCCCCGTCACCCCCGGCCGACCAGCTCAAACCGTCGATCACCGCGACACCGTCGTACTCGACGCGCAACCCCACCAACTCCAGCACACCCGCTCGCCCCGGCATCCCTCGTCGCTCCGGCATCAGATCAGTGTCCCCGATCGCGGCCGGAAAACCTCGACCACGCCGATCGCGGCCGCCGTCACCACCACCAACACCACCGACGCGGCCATCGCCGTGGCCAACTCGTCGGAACCCGGCCGCCCCAACGCCGACCCGATCAGCACCGGCAGTGTGGTGGCATCGGCGCGCGCGAGGAAACTCGTCGCACCGAACTCGCCGAGTGCCATGACGAAGGCGAATCCCGCTGCGGCGCACACGGATCGGCCGACGACGGGTAGGTCGACGGTCAGGAACACCCGGACCGGACCGGCCCCGAGGCACGCCGCGGCCTGCCGTTGACGCACCGGCACCGATTCCAGGGCGGGCATGACGATGCGGATGACCACCGGAATCCCGATCAGCGCCTGCACACACGGGATGACCGGCGTCGACGCCGCGACCTCGGCGGGCAAGGCCGACAGGACGATGAGGTAGCCGAAACCGAGGGTCACCGCGCTCACGCCCAGCGGGATCATCGCGATCCCGCCCGCGATCGTCCCGAGCACGCCGCGGGACCGGTGTAAGGCCAGCGCCGCGAGCACCCCGACCACCACGGCGAGAAGCATCGCCACCGCCGCGGTCGACAGCGAGAACCACAGCGTGGACAGCGGGGTCACCCCGTCGACCGGACGCGACAACGCGCGATATCCGGCGAGGGTCGGCGGGGCCTCGGCATCGGGCCGCACCGACCGCCCGACCAGCACCAGGACCGGCCCCACCAGCACGAGTAACGCCCACGCCCACGCGAAACCCGCGCCGATCCGCGCCGCCCCGCGGATCGGCTCGGTGCGCGGGGCCGCGGTCCCCGCCGCGGCATCAGCAGACCCGGTGAACACGCGGGTGATGAGCAGGACCACCACCACGACGATCTGCAGCACCGACAGCAGCACTGCGTCGGGAATCCGGAAATAGCCGATGGCCTGCGTGTAGATCTCGGTCTCCAGGGTGCGCACGGCACCGCCACCGAGAACGATGATGACCCCGAAACTCGTGGAACAGAACAGGAACACCAGCGCGCCCGCGGCAGCAACCGGCGGCAGCAACCGCGGCAGCACCACCGACCACCAGGCGCGCAGGCGACCCGCGCCGAGCACGCGCGCCGACTCGACGGTCCGGGCGTCGAGGGATCGCCAGGCCGCGCCGACGACGCGGACCACCACCGCCACATTGATGAAGGCGTGTGCGGCCAGGACCGCGGGCCAGCCGCCGTCGACGCCGAGCACGGCGAGCGGGCCGTCGAACACGGCCCGGATCGCGACCCCGACCACCACCGTCGGCAACACGAACGGGATGGTGACCACGACGGTCAGCACCACCGCGCCCGCACCGGGCAGCCGTGCATACAGCCAGATGATGGGGGCGGCGACGACGAGCGCGGCCACTGTCGAGGCACCCGCCTGTGCCAGGGTCACGCCGAGCAGCTCAAGGGCGTGGGTGCGGCGCAGTTGGGTCAGGATCGAATCATCGACGCCGACCTCGACGGCACGCCACACCAGCGCGCCCACCGGCCAGAGGAAGAAGACACCGAGGAAGACCACCGGCACCGCCCGCAGCACGGCGGGCCCCAGGTGGCGGCCGAGCACCCGGTCAGCGTCCGACGGCCGCACGCCACTGTTCGAGCCAGCCCTCACGATTCTTGGCAATGAAGGTCGGCGGCAGATTCACCCGCCACTGCGGGACCGGGGCGCGCTGGGCCCAGCCGTCGGGCAGCGGGGTGCGGCGCTGGACGGGATAGACATACATCGAGTCGGGCAGGGCGCGTTGCACCTTCGGGGCCAGCAGGAAGTCGATCGCCTTGCGGGCGCCGTCGACGTTGCGGGCGCCCTTGAGGATGCCGACGTACTCGACCTGGCCGAAGCAGCTGTCGAGCAAGGCACTGGTTCCCTGCGTGGCCGCGGGCGACGACGCATACGACAGCACGATGGGCTTGCTGCCATGGCCCTCACCGGCGGTGAACTGCTGGTTGTAGCCGGTCTGCCAATCGCCGACGATCGTCACGCCACCGGCGACGAGGTCCTTCCAATACCCCTGCCAGCCGTCGGTGAACACCCCGATCGTGGCAAGCAGGAACGCCATGCCCGGCGAAGACGTACCCGGATCCATCAGGACGGCCTGCGCGGCGAACGCCGGGGTGCGTAAATCCCGCAGGCTGGTCGGCTTGGGGGTGTTGTGCTCGCGGTACCAGTCGTCGTCGACATTGAGGCACACGTCGCCGCGGTCGACGGCGGTGAGCTCGTGCCGGGAGTTGGGGAGCTCGTACTCGTCGGCGCCGTCGGCGGCCAGCGGCGACTGGTACGGCTCGAGCGCCCCGGCCTCGATGGGCCGCGACGCGAAGGTGTTGTCGATGCCGTAGACCAGATCGGCCTTCGGCGAGCCCGGGGTCAGCGACACCGTCGACGCGAGCCGACCGCCGTCTCCGGACTTGATGACCTTCAAGGTCAGCCCGGTCTCGGCGGTGAAGGCAGCGAGCACCTCCTCGGGCAGGCTGAAGGAATCGTGTGTGAGCATGGTCACCTCGGTGATCGGCTCGTCGCCGCCGCAGGCCGCGAGCAGCGTCGCGCCGAGAACACCGGCGACAACGACCGCGCCCACCTGTCTGGCCACCCGGGACACCGTCGGAATCGTGGCGTTTCTCGCACTCATGGACTCTTCGGGCCTCCCACCGTGAAACCGTCTCTTTACCGCCGACCTCGATCTAACCAGGCCGAACGACCATCCGGCATCCGGGCACCTTCTTCGCTTTGGTAACAATTGCATCACCCGTCACTGTGGTCACATCCGGTGGCGTTAGGCTGCCTGGACAGCCTCCCGTGGTCGGTGCTTACACTGTCCGGCGACGTCTCTGGGCGCACGGTTGGTGTGCGCCTCGCCCCGGCGAGGCGTCGGGGGCGTCCGAAGGAACCATCAGCGTGTGCCGCCCAGGGCGGCACACCAAATCGATAGGACACCGAAGCCTCGTGCGCGTCCCAGCTCTGATGACCCGTTCGCGACGCCTCGTCGCGGCCGCCACCGTGGCGATTGCCGCATCCCTTGCCCTCCCCGCCGCGGTCACCTCGGCCGCACCACAGGCCCCGGATCAGCGCACCCTCGACGCACTCGGCGCCTTCGCCCCGGCAATCATCGGCTCGGTCAGCACACCGGGCCCCGACGGTCGGGTCAACGCCGGCCTGATCCGGGAGGCCCGGACCCTCTCGAGCAGTCCCGCCACCCCGCCGCAGGCCCAGCAGTTCTGGCAGCAGATCCTCGACTTCCTCGGCGAGCCCGGAGAACGCGAATGGGCGCGGGTGCAGGCAGCCGAGCGGGTGCCCGCGGCCCGCTCCGGCGAGCCGGAGATCCCCCAGGGCCAGAACGCACCGCGCATCCAGCAGTTCCTCTACCCGACCCTCGGTTTCGGGTGCATGCCGAACAACGGCAATTCGCTGGGTCGCGCCCTGGCCACCGCGGGTCCACAGCAGGCCCCGGCCCCCGGCCCCCGGCGCGGCGAGGCCGGCTATGTCTACACCAGCCTCGGCACCGGGCCGGCCATCGACAATCCACGACGCAAGCTCTGGGTGACCTGGCTCAATCTCGACAACGGCCGCAGCGGGCAGGTCCCGCTCAAGCGCAATCCGCTGATCAACGTCGAGAGCGGCCCGGGCACCTTCACCGCGATCGCCAAGACCGGCCGTGGCCGCGTCGTCTCCACGATCTACGGCGACGTGACCACCCGGACCAAGGGTCGGGTCATCAGCTGCGGCATTGCTCCGACCATCGGACTCGCCATCATCTGAGGCGGCACGCGCAACCGGTCGATCACGTGGGCGAAGGATCTCCTTCGCCCACGTTTTTTGCGTGTCGAGCCCCTCGGTGATCCCAGGATCACCGACCGATCGCGAAAATGTCACGACTCGGACACTCGGCTTGGTTTCCGCCCACCGGGCATGATCTTGTTTTCACACCAGACACATCTGCCACTTCATCACCATCGGTGACAGATTCTTGTTGCCTGCCCCCAGGAGATCGCCATGCCCGCAGCGTCACCCGCACTGCCTCACCGACACCCCCAGCGCCCGGACCGCCCCCGCCTGCGGCGACTCGGCGTCGGCCTCGGCAGCATCACGCTGATCGCCGGCCTCGCCTTCGGTGCCGCAGGCACCGCGCGGTCCGCGCCGAGCCTGGCCGTTCCCACCGCCACGCCGCCGGCCACCAGCCCGACGACCAGCACGGCCCCGACAACCACCACCACACCCGGCACCACCACACCCGGCGCCATGCAGCTGACGCCGGTGGCCCCCAACAGCCAGCTCGAGGCCGCCATTCGCGCCCTGCAGACCTCCGGCGCCGACGCGACCGCCCTGTCGGCAGCCCAGGCCATCATGGACAGCTCGGCGCTGGTGTCCCCGGATCTGATCGCCCGGCTGCTGGGGCACCTGGGGGCGACACCGGCACCGGCGGCCGAGACCACCACCACGCAGCCCGAGGCCACCGAGACCACCACCACCGAGACCATCACCACGCCGACCGAGACCACCGCGCCGGCCACCACCACCGCGCCGACCACCACCGAGACCACCACCGCGCCGACGACAACCGAGACAACGACAACCGAGACCACGACAACCGGGTCGACGACTGCGCGACCGACGATCAGCCAG
>JASGFO010000042.1:0-21240 GCA_047605505.1 Gordonia sp. (in: high G+C Gram-positive bacteria)
CTTCTCGCGCCCGGGCTGGGTCTCGACGTGGATGTCGCTGACGCCCTGGGACTGGTCGATCGACTCTCGGCGGGCGCAGCCGGTTCGGCTTCCCTACAGGTACTGCCCGGTGTTGGTCTCGGTGTCGATCGCGCGGCTGGCACCCGAGCTCTTGCCCGTGACCAGGGTGCGGATGTAGACGATGCGCTCGCCCTTCTTGCCGGAGATCCGGGCCCAGTCGTCGGGGTTGGTGGTGTTGGGCAGGTCCTCGTTCTCGGCGAACTCGTCGAGGATCGAGTCGAACAGATGCTGCACCCGCAGACCCGGCGCACCGGTCTCGAGTTGGGACTTGATCGCGTACTTCTTGGCCCGGTCGACGACGTTCTGGATCATCGCACCGGAGTTGAAGTCCTTGAAGTACATGATCTCCTTGTCGCCGTTGGCGTAGGTGACCTCGAGGAAACGGTTGTCGTCGCTCTCCGCGTACATCCGCTCGACGACCTTCTCGATCATCGCGTTGATGCAGGCCGTGCGATCGCCACCGAACTCGCTGATGTCGTCGGCATGCACCGGCAGCGACTCGGTCAGGTACTTGGAGAAGATGTCCATCGCCGATTCGGCGTCGGGACGCTCGATCTTGATCTTGACGTCCAGGCGGCCGGGCCGCAGGATCGCCGGATCGATCATGTCCTCACGGTTGGAGGCGCCGATCACAATGACGTTCTCCAGGCCTTCGACGCCGTCGATCTCGCTGAGGAGCTGCGGCACGACCGTCGTCTCGACGTCGGAGGAGACACCCGAACCACGGGTGCGGAAGATCGAGTCCATCTCGTCGAAGAACACGATCACCGGGGTGCCCTCGGAGGCCTTCTCCCGGGCCCGCTGGAAGATCAGGCGGATGTGCCGCTCGGTCTCGCCGACGAACTTGTTGAGGAGTTCGGGGCCCTTGATGTTGAGGAAGTAGGACTTGGCCTCCTTCGCGTCGTCGCCGCGGACCTGGGCGATCTTCTTGGCCAGCGAGTTGGCGACCGCCTTGGCGATCAGCGTCTTGCCGCAGCCGGGCGGACCGTAGAGCAGCACCCCCTTGGGTGGGCGCAGGGCGTAATCGCGGAACAGGTCCTTGTGCAGGAACGGCAGTTCGACGGCATCCCGGATCTGCTCGATCTGCCGACCCAGCCCACCGATGTCCTCGTAGCCGACGTCCGGCACCTCTTCGAGGACGAGGTCCTCGACCTCGGCCTTGGGGACGCGTTCGAAGGCGAACCCGGCCTTGGTGTCGATGAGCAGGGAATCACCGGGCCGCAGCTTGCGGCGGTGACCGTCCTCGCCCTCGACCTCCCCGATGAGCGGCTCGGCCAGCCAGACGACCCGTTCCTCGTCGGCATGCCCGACGACGAGCGCGCGGGTGCCGTCGCCGAGGACCTCCCGCAGCGTGCTGATCTCGCCGACGGAGTCGAAATCGCCGGCCTCGACGATGGTCAGCGCCTCGTTGAGGCGCAGTGTCTGCCCCTTGTTGAGGGTGTCGACATCGATGTTCGGCGAGCAGGTCAGACGCATCTTGCGGCCCGAGGTGAACACGTCGACCGTCTGGTCCGGGTGGATCTCGAGGAGGATCCCGTAGCCGCTCGGCGGCTGGCCCAGGCGATCGACCTCTTCGCGCAGCGCCACGAGCTGCTGACGCGCCTCTTTCAACGTCTCGAGCAGTTTGGCGTTGCGGGCGGTGAGGTTGTCGACCCGATCCTGCAGGTCGCGGGTGTCGGATGAACGCGCGAACGACCCTCGATCGGAGTCCGCGCGGCCGGCGAGCGGCGGGGTGTAGGCGGGCACAAACGAGTCCCCCGGCCCGGTCTGGGCCGCGCCCGCGTTCCCGGCGGCGTCCTGGCGATCAGATTCGGTCATTGCTGACTCCTCTCCCCGGCAGTCACTCCCAGTGGAGTGTTTGCGCTGTGAACCCCACGCTACCGGGGCGACCCCGGCCACGCCCGGGGCCACACGCCGCGATCCGTTGACGGCATGTTAATTGTCTGTATTCGCAAGGTGTTCCGAGTGTTTCGGTCAGTGACGCGCCACCTGTCAGCCCTTGGTCGGCCGACGCTTGGGGCGCAACGTCACGGTACCGTCGGCCAGCCGCCGCGCGGTGATCAGAAATGCCGTGTGGCCTTGCATTCTGTGCTCGGGGCGTACCGCGAGCCCCACCGCGCTCCAGTCCCGGACCAGCGACTCCCAGGCATGCGGCTCGGTCCAGCACTCCTGGTCCCGCAGGGCCTCGACGACGCGGGACAATTGGGTGACAGTTGCCACATAAACAGTCAGAACCCCGCCGGGTTCAAGGATCGAACGAACGACGTCGAGGGGCTCCCAGGGGGCGAGCATATCCAGGATGACGCGATCGAATCTCTCGCCCGGATCGATGGCGGCGAGGTCGTCGACGATCAGCGTCCAGTTGTCCGGGCAGGCGCCGAAGAAGGTGTCGACGTTGCGACGGGCATGTTCGGCGTGGTCGTCGCGGATCTCGTAGGAGATGACCTGGCCTGCGGCTCCGACCGCCCGCAGCAGCGAACAGGTCAGCGCACCCGATCCCGCCCCCGCCTCGAGAACGCGGGCGCCCGGGAAGATGTCGCCCTCGGTGACGATCTGGGCCGAGTCCTTGGGGTAGATCACCTGGGCGCCCCGCGGCATGGACAGCACGTAGTCGACGAGGAGCGGGCGCAGCGCGAGGTACTCGGTGCCGCTGGTGGCGGCGACAATGCTCCCCTCGGGCGCCCCGATCAGATCGTCGTGGGCAATCGCCCCGCGATGGGTGTGGAACTGCTTTCCGACCTCGAGGATCACGGTGAACTTGCGACCCTTGGCGTCGGACAACTGGACCCGGTCGCCCACGGTGAAGGCACCGCTCGACGGCATTTCTCGATTCCTCTCGGGAGTGGTGTGGCCTGTGCACACACGAGTGGCAACGTGTGCGACGACCTCACACGACGAGCGGAAAACTGTCACCGCCTCCCCCTACCCTGCCAAACATGACGATCACACCTCTCGCCGGGGCGAGCACAGCGACGGGGAATACGACCGGGGCGAGCACAGCGACGGGACCTGTCGCCGCGGCAGGGCGAGGGCTTGTCGGTCGGCCGTTGGCCCTGTCGCCGTCGCGGGCGGCCGATTTCAAGCAGTGCCCGCTGCTGTATCGCTATCGGGCGATCGATCGCTTCCCGGAGACCCCGACCAAGGCGCAGACCCGGGGGCATGTCGTCCATGCGGCGCTGGAGAACCTGTTCGACCTGCCGGCCGACCTGCGCACGCAGGAGTCGGCGGATCTGCTCGTCGAGGGTGCCTGGGCGGCGATGTGTGAAGGCGATCCGACGCTTGCCGACGTCGTCGGCGCGGACGGTCAGGAGAGCTTTCTGGGCGAGGCGCACCAGCTCGTCGCGAACTACTATCGGATGGAGAATCCGACGGCCTTTGATGCCGACGCCGTGGAGGAGCACGTCGAGATCGCCGCCGACGATGTCCTGCTCCGCGGTTTCATCGATCGGATCGACGTCGCGCCGACCGGGGAGATCCGCGTCGTCGACTACAAGACCGGACGCGCCCCGGGTGAGGCGTACGAGGCCCGGGCCCTGTTCCAGATGAAGTTCTACGCCTTCGCGATCCTGCGGCTCCGCGGCGTGGTCCCGGACCGGTTGCAGCTGATGTACCTCGGCGACGGGCAGGTCCTCACCTATACGCCCGAGCGTGCGGAGCTCGAACGATTCGGACGGACACTCACGGCGATCTGGCAGGCCATCCGCACGGCGGTGGCGACCGGCGATTTCCGACCGCACCGGTCCTGGATGTGCCGCAGTTGCGATCACCAGGAGCGGTGCCCCGAGTTCGGTGGCGAGATCCCGGTGTACCCGGGCCCACCGGCCGGGTTCTGCGTCGGCTCCTCGGCGGCCGGATCATCGGTCGGGGGCTGAGCTCACCACACGGTCCGGGGCGCTGACGTGGCGGATGCGCCGACCGGGGCGCGGTGGCGGCCGACGTAGTCCGCCACCGAGGATTCGGGGGCCCGGTGCCGGCCGATGCGGATGGGATCGACGGCGGCGCCGGAGTCCGTCGCTGCGGAGTCCGTCGCTGCGCTCGGGGTGTCGGTCGACTCGGTGTCGGTCGACTCGGTGTCGGTCGACTCGGTGTCGGTCGTTCCGGTCGACTCCTCCGGCGACGTCACCACCGGTGCCTCGGTCCCGGTGGACTCGGTGCCGGTGGACTCGGTGCCGGTGGACTCGGTGCCGGTGGACTCGGTTGCGACGGTTGCCTCGGTGGTGGGGTCGGCAGGTGGGGTCGCGTCGACCCCGGTCGCCGACCCGGCGGCCGGTTCCGAGGCCTGTGGCGTGGTGTCGTCGTCACCGGTCGCCGTCTCGATGGGGTCGGCGGTGTCCGAGGTGTCTGCGACCGCCACCGACCCGGAAGTCGAGGCGGTGCGCGCCGCGGACGGTGCGGTGGCGGTCACCGGGACGGCCGCGTTGTCGACACCGGGCCGCTGCACCTCGTAGAAGGCACTGTTGAGGGCGTCGAGGCGGTCGAGATCGTCCTCGTCGAGATCGACGCCGACGACGTTGACGATCATCTCGGTGAGCTGGGTGAACGGGTGGTGCGCGGTGTAGACGAGGTAGGTGGTGTTTCCGTCGGCGCTGTACAGCACCTGGGGCTCACCGAGTTCGTCGAGGTTCTCGTAGCTCTGCGATCCGGCGGCGGAGTGGATGGTGATGAATCCGGCTGCGTCCACGGCGAGCGAGGAGACCGGCCGGTACCAGATCCACTGGAAGTTGGCGACCGGGTCACCGACGACGATGACCGAGGTGACCGGCAGGTCGGTGCCGGTTGCACCCGGGTCGCGTGCACCGTTGACAGTGATGCCCAGCAGCGGCGCCAGGTATGGGAGCAGCGGCATCGCCGCGACGGCCGCCTTGAGTCCCCAGGGGCTGCGCGGGTCCGAGACCAGCAGGATCACCGAGTGCGCGGTGTCGATGCCGCCCGCGGCCACCGCGGCTTCGGCGGCGTCGCCGAGTGCGTCGGCGCCCTGCGAGTACCCGGTGTAGACCGCGAACGGGTGCTCGGGGTCGTCACGCAGCGCCGCCATCACGAGCAGGTTGTGGGCGATCGCGATGTCGCGGGAATCGTCGTAGGCCGGCGCGAACACCGGCAGCAGTGCGCCTGATCGGCCGGTGATGACCGGGGCGAAGGACTCGGGGTAGTCGATCCAGATGGTCTGGCGGTTCCCGCGCAGGCCGCGGGTCCGTGCGTCGAGGCCGTTGTCATCGGTACCGGGAGTGATGACGACGATCGTGCTCGCGGTCGATGGTGGGAGCGCACCCGATGCACCGAGCAGGGCGGGCAGCCAGTCCTCGTCCGACGGCGCGAAACCGGGGTCGCGGACCGTGCCGTCGGGCGCGGTGAAGGCGGCCGGTGTCATCACGCCCTGGGTGGGTATGGTCGTCGACAGGGCAGTCGGCAACACCGCACCGAGGCAGAGGGCACACCCCGCGGCGGTGCTTGCGATCGACTTCCGGAGTGCAGACATGTGGTGATCCCCCTGATCCTCGGCACCGTGGTTCGCAAACATGCACCGTGAATACGAGGTGGCGAACCCTGTTCAGGGTGGTGCACCCGATGGCCGCGTGGCGAACGGGTTGCCGGAGATTCCCCTGATCGGGGGAACAGAAATCATCCGATCAGACCAACGTCACCGCCCGGCACGCCGACTTCGTAGCCGGTCATGTGGTGACTACAGTCGCGGTGTGGACTCTGCGTACTACCTCCCCCGGTCCCGGCCGGACGATGCCCCCGATTTCGAGTACTTCCGGCCGACCGACGCGACCGGCGGGCCGTGGGTGCCCGGGATTCAGCACGGCGGGCCACCGACCGGCCTGTTGACGCGGGCGTTGCGGCGCGCGGCCACGACCCTGCCCGGGCCGATGCAGTTCACCCGGATCACCGTCGAGATCCTCGGACCCGTCGGGCTCGACGTGAACCGCGTGCGCGCGCAGGTCATCCGACCCGGCCGCCGGATCGCGATGGTCGCCGCCGACCTCGAGGTGCGTGGTCCCGACGGCACCTTCCGCCCGGCGGCGCGGGCGGTCGCCTGGCTGATGCGCCCGGCCGACACCACCGCGATCGTGCGCGTGCCGGTCGAGCCACTCACACCGACCCCGGATGCGCTCACCACGACCCCGGGCGTCAGTCAAGGCGGTGTGCGGTGGGAGCCCACCGGTTTCATCGGTTCCCTCACCTCGGCCGTCGTCCCCGGCGCGACCGGCGTGCCCGCGATGTGGCTGCGGCCCGAGATCGACCTCGTCGACGGCGAGCCGATCACCGATCTCGAGTCGATCATGACCGTCGTCGACGTCGCCAACGGGCTCGGCACCCAGTTGGACACCAGCGCGTGGACCTGGATGAACACCGACACGACGGTGCACTTCACGACCGTGCCACAGGGCCCGTGGCTGGGAATCGATGCCGAACTCGCGGCCGGACCGAGCGGCTTCGGCACGACCTTCGCCGATCTCTACGACGCGCGGGGATTCATCGGCCGCTCGGCGCAGACGGCGTTGCTGGACCGTCGGTGAGCGACCGCGATCAGAAGCGGCAGGAGCGGATGTCGGAGGCCAGGATCGCGCGGGCCCCGAGCTCGGACAGCTCGTCCATCAGGTTCTGGTGGTTGCGGCGCGGGACCATCGCCCGCACGGCCACCCAGTCCGGGTCGGCCATGGGGGCCACGGTCGGCGACTCCAGCCCCGGCGTCAGCGCGGAGGCCTGTTCGAGGATCGCGCGGGGGCAGTCGTAGTCCATCATCACGTACTGCTGCCCGAAGACGACGCCCTGGACACGTTTGATGAACTGTCGGGCCGCCTTGTCCGGGTCGACGCCGGCACGGCTGATCAGGACGGCCTCGGAGTCACACAGCGAGTCACCGAAGGCCACCAGGCCGTGTTGGCGCAGTGTGCGACCGGAGCCGACGACGTCGGCGATCGCGTCGGCGACGCCCAGTTGGATCGAGATCTCGACCGCGCCGTCGAGCCGGATGATCTCGGCGGTGATGCCGCGGGCGGCGAGGTCGGCGCGGACCAGATTCGGATACGACGTGGCGATGCGTTTGCCGTCGAGGTCGGCGACCTGCCACGGCGTGCCGGCCGGGGCGGCGTACCGGAAACTGGACGAGCCGAAGCCCATTGCGAGTTCCTCGTCGACGGCCGCACCGGAGTCGCGGGCCAGGTCGCGGCCGGTGATGCCGACATCGAGGGTTCCAGCGCCGACGTAGATGGCGATGTCCTTGGGGCGGAGGAAGAAAAACTCGACGTCGTTGTTGATGTCGAGGACGGTGAGGTCCTTGGCGTCGGAGCGCTTGCGGTACCCGGCCTCGGCCAGCACGGTGGCGGCGGCCTCGGACAGCGCACCCTTGTTGGGGACTGCGACACGCAGCATGGGTCTACTCCAGGTCGGAAGAAGTCAGGTCGATGGCGTTGGTAGGCCGCTGCCCGGGTGGCAGCGGCCTACAGATGGCGGTAGATGTCGGCCGGGGTCAGGCCCCGCGAGATCATCATCACCTGCAGCCAGTACACGAGCTGGGAGATCTCCTCGGCGAGCGCCTCGTCGGATTCGTGCTCGGCGGCCAGCCAGACCTCTCCGGCCTCTTCGATGATCTTCTTGCCCAGGGTGTGCACACCCCGCTCGAGCGCTGCGACGGTCCCGCTGCCGGCCGGGCGGGTCGCCGCCTTGTCGGTCAGTTCGGCGAACAGCTCGTCGAAGGTCTTCACGGTTCCCCATGGTCTCATGGACCCGGTGACCGACGCCGGGCGGACCCCCTGATCACCAGAGCAGATCGGTGGGTGTCAGCCCGTCCAGCGAGTCCCGGAACACCCGTCGTGGCCCCTCGGGGACGGGCGCGGCCGACGGCACCACGAGGGTGCGACAGCCCGCGGCCGTCGCCGACGCGGTGCCCGCCGCCGAGTCCTCGATGGCCTGGCAGCATCGCGGGTCGACCCCGAGCAGCGCCGCCGCCCGCAGGTAGGGGTCGGGAGCCGGTTTACCGCGCTCCACCTCGTCACCGCACACGGTGGCGGCAAACCGGTGGCGACCCAGCGTGTCCAGCGCCACCTCGGTCAGCTCGCGCACCGTGTTGGTCACCAATGCCATCGGAATTCCTTGTGCGGCGACGATGTCCAAGGCTTCGAGCGCCCCGGGCCGCCAGGGCAGGCCGAGCGCGAACAGCTCGTGCACGCGGTTGCGGAGCCACCGGTCGGTGGCCGGGTAGTCCCGATGGGTGGCCGGGATGCCCGCCGCGTCGAACACCTTGGTCAGTGCGTCGACCGTCGAGTTGCCCAGGGTGGACTCGCGCAGCTCGGTCGTCATCGGGAAACCGAGCTCGCTGCAGAGCTCGTCGACGGCGACGTCCCAGAGCCGCTCGGAGTCCAGGAGCGTACCGTCCATGTCCCAGAGGACCGCGGCCGGGTACGACGCGCGGTGGCCCGTCGGCGCCGCGCTTACCGGAGAGATACTCACGCGACCATGATCGCCGACGACGCGCGCCGCGGCCGAATCACGTGAGCCCCGTCACCGGGCTGCCCGACTCGTCCCCGACTCGTCAATGGCGCAGGATCCCACGGGCTCGCCGGATGGAATCGCCCACAGCGTAGATGAGGGTGAGCGCGGCCAACCCCATCATCGACGCGTAGACACTCAGTGCCGTATCGCCTCGACCGGACGAATAGCTGCCACTGCCGCCGCCCGGGCCGCCGCCCGCCGGGCCGCCACCGCTGCCACCGCCGGGACCGCCACCGCCGGGACCGCCACCATTGCCACCACCACCGGGGCCGCCCGGACCACCACCGGCCGTCGGCGCGCCGGGCGCGCGGTCACCGCCCCCGCTGCCGCCGAAGGGTCCACCCCCTCCCGGGGCGCCGCCCATGCCCTGATCGCCCGACAGCGACTCGTGATAGACACCGATCGCCGCGACCTGGACCAGGATCGGGATGAGCACGAACCGCAGCGGCAGATAGAACGCCAGGACCACACTGAGGATCTCGGCGGTGTAGAAGTAGCGCTCGTGCATCGCCGGCAGCAGGAACGGCACGATGACCGCCGACGCCGTCGCGACGGCGAGGATCGTCTGCGCCGTCACCGGCGGTGTACGCCACACCGACCATACGAGAAAGGCGACGACGATCGCGCCGGCCAACCCGATCCCGAGATGCGCCAGCCAGGTCGCGTCACCGGAGATCGGGATCAGCTGATAGAGGTTGGCCGCGCCGAGCGTCAACTGCTTGTAGGAGCCGGTCTGGTTCTTGTAGACCAGCAGCGCCTCCGACCACGGTGCCCCCACACAGACCGCCGGGACGACCGCGGCGACGAACACCGCCGGGATCGCGAGCAGCGCATACCACGGCAGTCGGCGCCGCAACAGCAACCACAGCAGCACCGGCAGCACGAACACCGCCTGCAACTTGAACGCGAGCGCCAGCCCGAAGAACACACAGGCCCACACCGAGTTCCGGGT
The DNA here is from genome assembly GCA_047605505.1 of Gordonia sp. (in: high G+C Gram-positive bacteria). Lineage (GTDB taxonomy): Bacteria > Actinomycetota > Actinomycetes > Mycobacteriales > Mycobacteriaceae > Gordonia. The sequence continues at coordinate 9,509 of JASGFO010000042.1, forward strand.
GTACGACGACTGCGCGATGCCCGGGCGCGCGGCACGCAGCAGGAAGTAGATCCCGCCCAGGGCCAAGGCCGAGTAGATGCCGTCGGCCTGCCCCCAGACGGCGCTGTTGGCGATCACCGACGGCAGCAGCACGACGACACCGAAGGCCAAGGCACGCAAGGAGAATCGCTCGGTCTTCAGCGCCACGATGCGGTAGGCGAAAAAGCCGAGGACAAAGTCGAAGACGATCGAGAGGGCCTTGATCCCGATCAGCGACGGCACGTTGGCCACCGTCAACAGCCAGATCAGGTACAGGTAGGGATAATTGTAGTCGGCGAATTGCTGCCGAAACGCCGCGAACCCCTGCTGATCGAGCGTGTCGTACCAGCGGCTCAGGAAGGCCCGGTAGTCCATCGTCTCGACGTCGAGGAAATGATGGCGGACGGCCAGCGCCGCGACCACGATGGCGGCGAGCACGAGCGCGCGCATCCAGAGTGGCGAGGCACGCCGGCGCGTGATCGGGCCGGCCGGCTCTGCGGGTGGCGCCGGGAGGGCGTCGGGCGGGGCAAGGGTAGTCATGCGACCAGCGTGAACCCGAAGTGTGCGAGAATGCTGTGAGACGGCTGTACGTGTGATGCCGGTCGGTCGGGCCCTCGTGACGGTAACGATCGAGTGCTCTGCGACCCATATACCCGACGACCGCCCATGACAACCTCCAGTGTCAGGAGTCACCCGATGAATCGGACAGTCAAGGCGTCGGCAGCGCTCGCAGCGGCGGGCTTCGCCCTCGCCGCGGGAACCGGCACCGCGGCCGCGGCACCGCAGTCACATTACGCGCGAACCGCGGGCGTCCCGACGGTGGCCTACGGCCCCGCCTGCGCGGGCCAGGTCTTCGGCCATGCCACCGCGAAGCGCGCCACACCGGGAATGGTGACCTTCCACACCATCGCCATGTTCGCCGGTATCTCCGGGACGCCACGAATGTGCGAGGTCACCGCCACGTTCCACTGGCGCAACACCGCGACGGGCGCCCGCGGAAGCGTCGGGGGCATCACCGGCGGCGTCTGGTTGACCGACGCCCAGAACATCTTGGTCCGCGAGGTGCGCACGGGATCCGGGCCGGTCACGTTCACGCTGACCACCGATCGCCCCTATCTGGCGCAGCCACCGGCGACGATCGACGTGTTCTGACGCGCGGACGAAGCACGACCCGCACGAAGTTCGCCCTCGCCTCGGTTCGGCCGTAGGCTGGCTTGAGTGAACGCTGAGCAGTTGTCGAACCTCCCCCACCTGCGGCGACCCATCCTGATTGCCGCCTTCGAGGGATGGAATGACGCCGGGGACGCCGCGAGCGGTGCCGTGGAACACCTGGCGCTGAGCTGGGATGCACGCCACCTGCTCGATATCGAGACCGACGACTACTACGACTTCCAGGTCAACCGTCCGACCATCAAACAGGTCGACGGGGTGACCCGGCGGATCGAATGGCCCACCACGTCGATCTCCTATTGCCGTCCCGCCGGCGCCGACCGCGATATCGTCCTGGTCCGCGGCATCGAACCGAATATGCGGTGGCGGGCGTTCTGTGCCGAGATCGTGGAACTGGCCGACCGGCTGGGTGTGGAGACCGCGGTCATGCTCGGCGCCCTGCTCGCCGACACCCCGCACACGCGGCCCGTCCCGGTGACCGGCAGCGCCTACAGCAGTGAGGCTGCCGAACGCCACAACCTGGCCGAGTCCCGCTATGAGGGGCCCACCGGGATCACTGGTGTCCTGCAGGATCTGTTCGTGCAGTCCGGCACCCCTGCCGTCGCGTTCTGGGCCGCGGTCCCACACTATGTGTCGACACCGCCCAATCCCAAGGCCACCGTGGCACTGTTGGGCCGGGTCGAGGAGATCCTCGACATCGAGGTCCCGTTGGGCACCCTGCCGACGCAGGCCGAGGACTGGGAGGCCGCGGTCACCGAAATGACCGAGGACGACGACGAGATCACCGAATATGTGCGCGGCCTGGAAGAACGTGGCGACGCCGAGGCCAACAGCGACGACGCGATGGCCACGATCGACGGCGAGGAGATCGCCGCCGAGTTCGAGCGCTACCTCAAACGCCGCGGCCCCGGCTCGTTCGGCGGATAGCGCAACCGGCCCCGGGGAGCCGGCCGGGCTCCCCGGGTTCAGCCGATCCGTTCAATCGACACGACCGGTGTTGTGATCCGCCAGGTCCGGACGTCGGGGTCCTCGGCGGCGCGGACCCAGAACTGCGCGGACTCCCCGACCCGGCAGGACTTGATGCCGAGCAGCGGGATGTCCTCGGAATCGCGGCGCAGTCGGCTGACCGCCCACTCCTCGCTGTCGGTGCCCCCCACGCCGGGAGCACGCAACAACGTCATCTCGTCGAAGTCCAGCAGATACGTCGACGTCCGGGTCTGAACGGTCCACACCCCGGAGTCGGTGTCGGGACGGATCTCTTGCACGCGGGCCACGCAAAAACTGTACTGGGTACTGGTGGCGGATCGGCAGTGGGCAGGCCCGCGCGCCCGGCCCGTCAGGCCGTCAGCGCCACCCCCAGCAGCGCATCAACCGCGGTACCGATCTCGGCCGGTGCAGTCACCGAGTTCCCGAGGCCCTGCTCGACGTCACGGCACCAGCCGTCGACGGCGTCGAGGGCCTTGGGGGTGTCGAGATCGTCGGCGAGGTGGCGGCGCACCCGTTCGAGCACCGGCGCGGCATCGGGGCCGGTCCGCGCGGCCGTCGCCGCCCGCCACCGGCCCAGACGTGCCGAGCCTGCGGTGAGGACCGTGTCGGTCCACATGCGATCGGACCGGTAGTGCTCGGCGAGCAGCGCGAGGCGGATGGCCCCGGGATCGATGCCCTCGGCGCGCAACCGGGAGACGAAGACGAGATTGCCGCGGCTCTTCGACATCTTCTCGCCGTCGAGCCCCACCATGCCGGTGTGCACGTAGTGGCGGGCGAAGCGCCGGACACCCGTCAGCGCCTCGGCGTGCGCGGCGGAGAACTCGTGGTGCGGGAAGGTGAGGTCGTTGCCACCGCCCTGGATGTCGAACTCCACTCCGAGCCGGTTGAGCGCGATTGCGGCGCATTCGATGTGCCAGCCCGGCCGCCCGCGCCCGAACGGCGCATCCCAGGCGGGTTCGCCGGGCCGCTGCGCCCGCCACAGCAGCGCGTCGAGGCGGTCCCGTTTGCCGGGCCGGTCGGGGTCGCCGCCGCGCTCGGCGAAGAACCGCTCCATGGTCTCGCGGTCATAGCCGGATTCGTAGCCGAACTGCTCGGTCGCGTCGACACGGAAGTAGACGTCGGGGAACTCGGCGTCGTCGACGACATAGGCCACCCCCGCGGCCAGAAGCTTGTCGACCATCTCGACGACCTCGCCGACCGACTCGATGGCACCGATGTAGTCGCGGGGCGGCAGCACCCGCAGTGCCGTCATGTCCTCGCGGAACAGCTGGATCTGCGCGGTGCCCAACGCGCGCCAGTCCACCCCGTCCCGCTCGGCGCGCTCGAAGAGCGGGTCGTCGACGTCGGTGATGTTCTGCACGTAGTGCACCTCGTGCCCCTGGTCCCGCAGCACCCGGTTGACCATGTCGAAGGTCACATACGTGGCGGCATGGCCGAGATGGGTGGCGTCGTACGGGGTGATCCCGCACACGTACATCGTGGCGGTGGTACCCGGGGCGACGGGACGAACGGCCCGCCCCGAGGTGTCGTAGAGGCGAAGGGCGGGCCCCGAGCCGGGGACAACCGGCCGGGCGGGATCGGGCCACGAATGCATGGGGACAACTGTATTTGCCGAGCGGGTGCCCCAGGTCTGCACCCCCGCAGGCACAGTCAGAACGGCGGCCAGGGAATCGGGTGGTGACCCGGCGGGAGCGGCATGTGCGGGTCGGTCACCACGGTCGTCGCCCGGGCGACGAGGGCCTCGATCTCGGCGCGGGTGATGTGCTCGGCGAGCTCACCGCGCAGCGGCGCCGACGCCGAGGACAGCGTGTCGACGAGTGCCTCGACGTCGGCCACCAGGTGTCCGGGGATCGCCTCCCCCGCCCACCCCCACAAGACGGTGCGCAATTTGTTGTCGGTGTGCAGGCAGATGCCGTGGTCGACGCCGTAGACGCCGCCGTCGACACCTTCGAGGACGTGGCCGCCCTTGCGGTCGGCGTTGTTGAGCACCACGTCGAGCACCGCCATCCGCAGCAGCCGTGGATCGTCGGCGTGGACGAGTTCGACGAGGTCACCACGCCCGTCGAGGGCCCGCAGGATCGCCCGGTAGCCCGCGGGGGCCGTCCCGGGTGGGCACAGGTCCACCAGATCCATCCGGGCGGGGAAGGCATCCGGGTCCGGGGTGTCGACCCACCGCTGGACCATCCCCGGCCCCAGTGGCCCGTCCCGGCTGACCGTTGTCGGGATCACCTCCCAGCCGAGTGCCTCCGAGATCAGGAAGGAGGCCACCTCGCGACCGGCGAGGGTGCCGTCGGGAAAGTCCCACAGCGGCACCTCACCGCGGACCGGCTTGTAGACGCAGCGCGCCGTCTCGTCGTCGAGGACCGCGTCGCAGACCAGCGTGGCATTGCTCGCGGCAGGGATGCGGCCGAGGATTGTCAGCTCGCCGCCGGTCAACACGGCCCGCGGGCTCAATCCCACGGGCCGGGCTCGTCCGGGTCGTCGGAATCCTCGGCGTCGCCGGTGAGACCGCGGAACAGATCCGGGTCGATGAACTCGAGGGACTTGCCGAGCTCGGCGTCGCGCTTGTAGCCATTGGTGCGTACGCAGAGGTGTCCGGCGGCGTCGAGGGGTTCGGCGCACAGTGGGCATGGCGGCCGACCGGCGGAGATGACGCGACTGGACCGGGCGGCGAACTCGCGGGCCGCGACGGTGGTCAGGAACACCCGGACCGCGTCGGGTCCCTCGTCGGTGTCGTCGAGGACGACGCTCTCGTCGAACTCGCCCTCGGTCACGGCCAGCAGTTCGACGACGACCGCCTCGGACTCGGCATCCCAGCCCAGACCCATCGTGCCGACCCGGAACTCCGCATCCACGGGCATCACCAGCGGCAAGAGATCACCGATGGCATCGGATTCCGGCGGGATCGGGGTACCGAACCGGCGATGGATCTCTTCCAGCAGTGCGCCGATGCGTTCGGAGAGGATCTGGACCTGCTGCTTCTCCAGCACGACACTGATGATGCGGCTCTGATGCACCGCCTGGAGGTAGAAAGTCCGGTCGCCGGGCTGGCCCACCGTGCCGGCGACGAACCGGTCCGGACTGCGGAACACGTGGATCGCTCGCGACATCGCACACCTCCTCATAGATTGTGAACTCCATTATTCCCGCCCTGATCACGGTGAACCACCGGTCCCGGCGCCGACCCGCTCACCACCCCGCTCCCCGCCGACGCCCCGCTCCCCGCCGACGCCCCGCTCCCCGCCGACGCCCCGCTCCCCACCGACGACGGCGTCGCCGCCACGCGGCCCCCGCGGCACCGACAGGGTCGCGGTGGCATTGACGGTGTGCACGTACGGGCGGGTGTCGCCGTACCGGATCACGCTGACCGACGCGGGCTCGATGACGATGCGCTGGAACGCGTCCAGATGCATGCCCATCGCGTCGGCGATCACGGCCTTGATCACGTCGCCGTGAGAACAGGCCACCCAGACACCCGATCCGTCCGGACCGCCGTGGGTGCGGTCGAGGGTGCGGATGGCCGCGACCGCGCGGGTCTGCACGGTCGCCAGCCCCTCACCGTCGGGGAACACCGCCGCCGACGGATGCTGCTGCACGGTCTGCCACAGCGGCTCGGCCAGCAGCTCGGTGATCGGCCGGCCGGTCCAGCTGCCGTAGTCGACCTCGACCAGCCCATCGTCGACGATCTCGGGAACCTCACGCCCGTCCACGTTGAGGGCGGTCAGCAACGGCGACATCGTCTCGGCGCAGCGCTGCAGCGGGGAGCGGGCGACCGCGGTGAGGGCCGACAGGATCGGTGCCAGGCGGTCGACCAGTGCCGCGGCCTGGCCGCGGCCGACGTCGTCGAGGCCCACCCCCGGGCTGCGCCCGGCGAGCACCCCGGAGGTGTTGGCCGTGGAGCGTCCGTGGCGCACGAGGATCACGGTCATCGTTCAACCATAGAGGCACCCGTGCCCCAGGTCAGGTTGCGCTGATGACACCGCAGGCCAGCAGGCCGAGGACGGTCGCACCGACCAGCACCCGGTATCCGCCGAACCAGTTCATCGAGTGGTGCGAGACGAACTTGAGCAACCAGGCGATGGAGGCGTAGCCGAGCAGGAAGGCGACGCCGGTCGCCACGATCAGCTGCGGCCCGGACGCCTCAAGCCCTTCGCCGGTCGGATGGATGGCGTCCGGGATGGAGAACAGTCCCGACGCCAGCACCGCGGGGATCGCCAGCAGGAAGGAGAAGCGGAACGCGGCCTCCCGCTCGAGCCCGAGGAACAGCCCGGCACTGGCGGTGGCCCCCGAGCGCGACACCCCGGGAACCAGCGCCAGACATTGCGCGAGACCCATGATGATGCCGTCGCGCAGGGTCAGCTGATCCATCCCGCGCCGGCGGGTGCCGGACCGCTCGGCCAGCCAGAACACAGCGGAGAACACGATCAGCACCGTCGCGACCAGCCACAGGTTGCGGGCCGCGGTGCGGATCTCGTCCTTGAGGAGGAAGCCGATGAGGCCGATCGGCAAGGTCGCGAAGATGACATACCAGCCGACCCGGTAGTCCAGGCCGCGCTCCTCGGCGTTGACCAGACCCCGGAACCAGGCGACGACGATGCGCACGATGTCGCGGGCGAAGAAGACGAGGACCGCGGCCTCGGTGCCGAGTTGGGTGACTGCGGTGAACGAAGCCCCCGCATCCTCGCCGAACATGATCTCCGAGGCGATCCGCAGATGCCCGGATGAGGAGATCGGGAGAAATTCGGTCAGCCCCTGGAGTGCGCCCAGGACGATCGACTGGGTCCAGGTCATGGTGTCGGTCACGAGGGATGATGGTACGTGGGGCCGGCGGGCACCCCGCGGACAGCCGAATGCCCGGGTCCAGCAAGATGGACCACATGCACCTGGCTCGTCGCGTTCGCCCGCCGATGTCGTCGTTGCGCCGGCCGGTGCTGGTGGCGGCGGTGCTGAGCAGCGTGATCGCACTTGCGGCGTGCGGCTCATCGTCGGACTCGGGATCGGCGGCCGACGCCCCGACGGTCACCCCGGCCACGGCGAGTCCGGCGCCGGCGGGCCCCGCCCACCCGGGTGGTGTGATCATCCCCACGCCGCCCGGCTCGTCGGTGCTGGCGCGGTCCGGCCCGCGACTGGCCGTCGTCGCCGCCGATGGCAACAGCATTCTCCGATTCGACACCGCCGCGATGCACACCCCGCCGACGACGCTGACCACCCACTCGGTGACGGTGTTGATCGGCACCGGTGCCGGCGCCTTCCTGGGGGCGGGGCCGCGGCGGCTGACGGCGATCAGCGCCGACGGCACCGTCACCACCGCACCACTGGGCACCGACGACCCGACCGCCCTGGCCCGCCTCGCCGATGGCCGGGTTCTGGTCGGGACCGGTGACGGCCATGTCCTGGTGCTCGACGCGGCGCTGCGGCAGCAGCGCGACATCGCCGCGTTCGTGCGGGTCGGCGCGATCACGGTGTCACCGCCCGGCGCCGATCTCGACCGTGAGCAGGTCGTCGTGCTCGATCCCGCGCAGTCGTCGGTGACGCCGGTGGACCCCGACACCGGTGAGCTCGGTGCGGCGTTGCGCGCGGGCAACGGCGCCACCAACGCCACCGTGGACCACTTCGGCCGGATTCTGGTGGCCAACACCCGCGACGGCCAGCTCGTCGGATTCTTCGGGGCGCCGCTGGTGATGCGGTTGCGCTATCCGGTCGCCGACGGCCCGTTCGCCGTAGACTACGACGACACGCGCAACCTGCTGTGGGTGTCGACGACGGCGAACAACGAGGTGGTGGCCTATGACCTGGCGTCCGGGGAGCCCGCCGAACGCCTGCGGGTGGACACCGTCGCCCAGCCGGATGCCCTCGCGGTTGACGACACCACCGGCACCGTCTACGTCCTGTCGCACCGCGACGGCGGAATCCACGTGGTGAGCCCATGAGTCGCGCCGCCGTCCGTCACGGCGCCCGGTATCCGCGTGGGTGGGAGGTGACCTCCGAGGACTACGAGTGCCTGCTGGTGCGACTGCCGCCGGAGATCACCCGGGTGACCGCATCCATGCGGCTGGCGTTGGAGGCCGAGTTCGGGGGGTGGGAGTTGTCGCGGGTGCGCCTCTATCCCGACGGCACCCGCAAGGTCCTGCTCAAACGCACGAAGCCGCCGCGGACCCCGGGTCTGGGCGGAGAGGATGCCCACGCATGCTGAGCGCCGTCAACCGCGTCGTCTACCCGGTGCTGCTGAGGCTGATGTTCCTGGTGCCACCCGAGCGGATCCACCGGATCATTGCCGCGACGATCCGCGGGGTCATGGCCGTGGAGCCGCTGCGCGTCGTCGCCGCGAAGGTGTTGGCCCGCCACGATCCGGTGCTGCGCCAACGGGTCTTCGGGGTCGATTTTCCCGCCCCACTGGGTCTGGCCGCGGGTTTCGACAAGTCCGCCTCGGCCGTGAACGCCTGGGGACAGCTGGGTTTCGGGTTCGCTGAGGTCGGCACGATCACCGGGCAGCCGCAGCCGGGCAATCCCGCGCCCCGGCTGTTCCGGCTGCCCGCCGACCGCGCACTGATCAACCGCATGGGGTTCAACAATCCCGGCGCCGACGTCGCCGCCGACCATCTGGCCCGGGTGCGGCGCGGTCCGGTGCAGGTGCCGATCGGCGCGAACATCGGCAAGAGCAAGGTCGTGCCGGTCGATGCGGCCGTCGACGACTACCGGTACTCGGCCACGCTGCTGAGCCCGCTCGCCGATTTCGTCGTCGTCAACGTGAGCTCCCCCAACACGCCGGGGCTGCGTGATCTGCAGGCGGTGGACTCGTTGCGGCCGATCCTCGCGGCGGTTCTCGACGAGTCGCCGGTACCGGTGCTGGTGAAAATCGCTCCCGACCTCGTCGACGCCGACATCGACGCGGTCGCCGATCTCGCCGTCGAGCTGGGGCTGGCCGGCATCGTCGCCACGAACACCACCATCGCGCGCGACGGCTTGCGGACACCCGCCGACGTCGTCGCCGCGATGGGGGCGGGCGGCCTGTCCGGGGCGCCGCTGACCGATCGGTCCCTGGCCGTGCTGCGGCGCCTCTACGCCCGCGTCGGCGGCCGGGTCGCGCTGATCAGTGTGGGCGGCATCTCGACCGTCGACGACGCCTGGGAACGCATCCGGGCCGGCGCCGATCTCCTGCAGGCGTACACGCCGTTCATCTACGGCGGCCCGGTGTGGCTGCGCGAGATCAACGAGGGGATCGCCGAGCGGGTCCGCGCCGGCGGATTCGCCAGCTTGGCCGAGGCGGTGGGCAGCGGCGCCGGCACCGACTGACCGGGCCGGAAACGACGCTCGGCGGGTCGTTCCCGGGCCGTGCCCGGTGTCTTACACGTCTTCTTCAGGACTGCTCGTAGGTCCCGACGAGGGTCGCCCGCGCGATGGCGTGGGAGAACAGGTTGAACCCGAGGTACGCCGGTGTCGCCCCGTCGGGCAGGCCGAGGGATTCGACGTCGACGGCGTGCACGACGACGAAGTAGCGGTGCGGGCCGTGCCCGGGCGGCGGGGCGGCCCCGATGAACCGCTGCAGGGATGCGTCGTTGGCGAGGGTGACCGCACCGGCGGGCAGGCCACTGCCCGTGTCGTCCCCGGCGCCCTCGGGCAGCGCGGTGACCGTGGCCGGGATGTCGGCGACCGCCCAGTGCCAGAACCCCGACGCCGTCGGCGCATCCGGATCATAGACGGTGACGGCAAAACTCTTTGTCGCCGAAGGGAATCCACTCCAGGACAGGTGGGGCGAGAGATCCTGGCCGCCGGCTCCCATGAGTCCGCTCACCTGCGCGTTGGCAAGGGGCTCGCCGTCGGAGATGTTCTCGGAGGTCAGGGTGAATCCGGGCAGTACGGGCAGGACGTCGTACGGGTCGAAGGTGGCCATGTCTCGCCTTTCGCGTCGTCGATGAGCAGCGCCACCCACTCTATGCGCCGGGCCGGGCGATCATGCGGTCCCACGTACCGGCCCAGCGCACCGCCATCGCAATTATCGTCGCGGCGATGCGCTCAGCCTGTAGATAGGACCGAACCCCGACCAGACGGCGGCGGATCAACTGTGCAGCAGGAAGTGTTCGAGCACCTCGGTCCCGAAGACGAGCGCGTCGACGGGGACGCGTTCGTCGACGCCGTGGAACAGCGCCGCGAAGTCCAGTTCGGGCGGCAACCGCAGCGGCGCGAATCCGAAGCAGCGAATCCCCAACGTGGCGAACGCCTTCGCGTCGGTGCCGCCGGACATCATGTACGGCACGGTGCGTGCCTGCGGATCGTGGGCCAGCAGCGCGTCGTTCATCGCGTCGACGAGGTGCCCGTCGAAGGTGGTCTCGTAGGAGTCCAGGTGGGTGATCCACTCGCGGCGCACGTCCGGGCCGATGAGCCGGTCGATCTCGGCCTCGAACTCGGCCTGCCGTCCCGGCAGTATCCGGCAGTCGACGACGGCCTCGGCCTTCTGCGGGATGACGTTGGCCTTGTAGCCGGCCCGCAGCATGGTCGGGTTGGCGGTGTCGCGCAGGGTGGCGCCCAGGATGCGCGCGAGGTTGCCGAGCTTGAACAGGGTCGTCTCGAGGTCGGGGGCGTCGGGGCGCAGATCCAGACCGGTCTCCTCGGCGGTGACCCCGAGGAACTCGGCCACCGAGTCGCTGATCACCAACGGGAACGTGTGCCGGCCGATCCGGGCGACCGCCTCGGCGATCGCGGTGACGGCGTTGTCCTGGTGCAGGAACGACCCGTGCCCGGCGGTGGCGTCGGCGGTCAGACGCATCCAGCCGAGGCCCTTCTCGGCCGTCTCCACCAGGTACAGGCGCCGCGTCGACCCATCGGGGCGGTCCACGGTCAGGGAGAATCCGCCGACCTCGCCGACCGCCTCGGTGACACCGGCGAAGAGGTCGGGCCGGTGCTCGACCAACCAGTGCGATCCCCACGTCCCGCCGGCCTCCTCGTCGGCCAGGAACGCGAACACGATCTCGCGGGGTGGCACGGTGCCCGTGCGTTTGAACTGGCGCGCCAGCGCGAGCGCCATGCCCACCATGTCCTTCATGTCGACGGCGCCGCGACCCCAGATGTAGCCGTCCTTCACCGCCCCGGAGAACGGGTGCACACTCCAGTCCGCGGGCTCCGCCGGGACGACGTCGAGGTGGCCGTGGATCAGCAGTGCCCCCCGATCGGTGTCCGGCGGCCCGGCCAGCCGGGCGAACACGTTGCCGCGGCCGGGTTGCCCCGACTCGACGTATTCGGTGACATAGCCGACCTCCTCGAGCCGGGCGGCCACCCAGCGGGCGCAGTCCTCCTCGCCGCGCGTGGTGTCCAGCTCGCCGGTGTTGGAGGTGTCGAACCGGATGAGTTCACTGACGAGATCGACCACTTCGTCGACCGCTCGGGGTGTCCCGGACACAGAAGTCACCCCTGTTTCCTACGGGATTTGGGATACCGGGGCAACCTCGGCTAGTGTTATCGCCGCCGGTCCGAGAGGGTGACCTCCTGGGGCGGAGACACAAGTACAAGTCCGAGTGGCGGAATGGCAGACGCGCTAGCTTGAGGTGCTAGTGCCCTATTAA
>JASGFO010000043.1:0-21165 GCA_047605505.1 Gordonia sp. (in: high G+C Gram-positive bacteria)
GCGCCGATCACCGACTTCTTCAGCGAGCGGGTCTTGGCGTCGAAGATCGGGAAGTCGACACACGCATCCCAGGTGTCGACGCGGACGGAGGTCTTGTTGGCCATCGTTTCCTCGCTCACACCCAGTAGGGCACGCGGGCCCGATAGTTGCGCATCACCAGCAGGGCCAGCAGCCACCCGACGGCCGTACAGCCCAGCACGATCCACCAGTGGTAGGCCTCGACGTGCTGACCCAGCAGCGGGCCGCGCGAGATCTCGAGGTAATGGAACATCGGGTTGATCTCGGCGAGCTTGAGCCGCTCGGACTGCTCGCCGGTCTGGCGGCCGATGCTGTCGGTGGTCCAGATGATCGGCGTCATGAAGAACACCAGCTGCACCGACGTGGTCAGGAGCTGCCCGATGTCGCGGAAGCGGGTCGAGAGGATCCCGAACACGATGGTCACCCAGACGCCGTTGAGGACGAACAGCGCGATCGCCGGGATCACCAGGAGTGCGGAGAGATCCAATGGTTGGGGGAACACGATCAGGATGACCGCGTAGATCACGATGTTGTGGGCGAAGATGATCAGCTGCCGCCAGGTGTTGCGGTAGACGTGCACACTCACCGGGGCGGGCAGCTGCTTGATGAGGCCGTCGTTCTTGGCGAAGACCTCGGCGCCGTCGAGGATCGAGTTCTGGATCAGATTCCAGAAGATGAAGCCGAGCGTCACGTACGGCAGGAAAGTCTTGATGTCCATGCCGAACAGCTCGCCGTAGAGCAGCCCCATCGCCACCGCGGTGACGGCGGTGGCGATGGTGATCCACAGCGGTCCGAGCAGGGAACGCCGATAGCGCTGCCTGATGTCCTGCCACCCCAGGTGCAGCCACAGCTCGCGGGACCGGAACCCGTCGCGCAGATCGGCGAAGGCCCGGGCGAAGGTCCGCGACTGCACGCCCGGCGGGGGTGGCGGGATCTGGCGCTCGTTCACTTCCGCTGACACGAGGACTCAGCATACGTGTCGGTCCGCGCCGCCCCCGCGGGGTGCCGGGCTGCGTCGTCGGGCAGTGCGGGCCTGCCGGGTCAGAGGTACTGCCCGGTGCTGGGTCCATGCGCGCCCGGCTGCTGAGCTGCCATCCCCGGCGGCAGCGCGCCCTGCCGCATCTGCTCGAGCTGGGCCCGCGCGGCCATCTGCTGGGCGAACAGGGCGGTCTGGATGCCGTGGAAGAGCCCTTCGAGCCAACCGACGAGCTGGGCCTGTGCGATGCGCAGCTCGGCGTCGGACGGGGTGACGTTGTCGGTGAAGGGCAGCGCGAGCCGCTCGAGCTCCTCGCGGAGCTCGGGGGCCAGTCCGTCCTCGAGTTCGCGGATCGAGGACTCGTGGATCTCGCGGAGCCGATTGCGGCTGGCCTCATCCAGCGGGGCGGCCCGCACCTCTTCGAGGAGTTGCTTGATCATCGTGCCGATCCGCATCACCTTGGCCGGTTGCTCGACCATGTCGGCGACGCTGGTGGACTCCTCGTCGGCGGCCCGGGCCGGTGAGCCGATCGGGGTGTCGGTGCCGACGATGACCACCGGGTCTTCGCCGGAACCGGGACCGGACTGACCGAACGGGCGGGCGGAATTCTCGTCGATGACCATGCCGTCCATTGTGCCGAACGGGTCCGACGGTCCCGCCGTGGGTCGGGTGCCCCCGATCAGGCTCCCAGGAAGAATGGTCGTCGGCTGCCGCTATCGTGGTGCCCATGGCGTTCGACGTCGCGCACGTTCGTGGATTGTTTCCCTCGCTCGGCGACGGCTGGATCCACTTTGCTCCCCAGGCGGGCATGATCATTCCGGATTCGGTGGCGACCGCGGTGTCGACGGGGTTCCGGCAGTTCGCGGCGTCGCCGGGCGGACGGTACCCGGGCGCACTGGCGACCGCCGGGGTCCTCGACGGTGCCCGCCGGGCGGTGGGTGATCTGCTGTCGGCACCGGCCGAGGGGGTGGTGCTCGGCCCGTCCCGGGGTGTGCTGTTGGCCACGCTGGCCGAGGCGATCAACCCGAACACGTGGCTGTCGGGCAACGTCGTCGTCAGCCGGCAGGACGACGAGCCGAACATCGTGCCGTGGCTGCGCGTGGTCGGCCGGTTCGGCGGGCAGGTCCGCTGGGCGGAGGTCGACGTGGAATCCGGCGAACTGCCGCCCTGGCAGTACCGGGAACTCATCGACGAGGACACCGCCGTCGTCGCCGTGCCACTGGCGTCGTCGACGCTGGGCACCTTGACCGCGGTGTCGGAGATCGCCAGGTTCACCCGCGAGGCGGGCGCGCTCCTCGTCGTCGACGCCACCAGTGCCGCCCCCTACCTCTCGCTGGACCTGCGCCAGCTGGGCGCCGATGTGCTGGTGGTGTCGGCCGAACGCTGGGGCGGCCCCCGGATGGCGGCGATGGCCTTCGCGGACACGACGGTGATCGACCGGCTCGGCATCATGGCCACCGATCCGCGCGCGAGCGGGCCCGCCAAGCTGGAGATGGCCGAGCATCAGGGTGCGTTGCTGGCCGGGCTGGTGGCCTCCGTCGAACATCTCGCCGGGCTCGACCCCGATGGCATCGGCAAGCGCAGGCAGCGCCTGGTGGCCGCACTCGACGGTGTCGCCGAGTATCTGCAGCGGCTCGGCTACTACCTGCAGACGACGCTGGGTGCCCTCAATCACGTGTCCCTCATCGGCAAGGCCGAGCACCGGGTGCCGCTGATCAGTTTCACCGTCGCCGGGGTCGGCGCCGACACCGTGGTCCGCCGGCTCGCCGACAACGGCATCTGCGCGCTGGCCGACCAACCGAGCCGGGCCCTGGCCCGGATGGGCGCCGACGACTTCGGCGGGGCGGTGACACTGGGTCTGGGCCCGTACTCGACGCCGTTCGAGGTCGATCACCTGGTGCGTACGCTGGGCTCGCTCGCCTGACCTCAGTGAATGTGGCCGATGAGTCAGGTTGCGGCGACCTGCAACAGCACCTTCCCGACGGCGTCGCCGCTGTCGAGGCGGGCGTGTGCGGCGGCCGCCTCGGCGAGCGGGAAGACGGAGTCGACGACCGGTGCGACCTTGCCGTCCGCGATGAGCGGCCAGGTCACCTCCCGGGTGCGGGCCACGATGTGGCCCTTGCCGTCCGGGCCGTCGACCGGTCGTGAGCGCAGCGTGGTCCCGAAGATGGCCGCCCGCTTGGCCATCAGCGCCGCGATCGACACCTCGGCCTTGGTCCCGCCCTGCATACCGATGATCGCCAGCCGGCCCCCGGGGGCGAGCGCCGCCACGTTTCGGGCGAGGTACTTCGCGCCGATGATGTCGAGGATCACGTCGGCGCCGCCGTGTTCTGTCAGCACCTCCGCGAAATCGTCGGTGGTGTAGTCGATGAGGATCTCGGCGCCGAGTTCGCGGCAGCGATCCAGCTTCTGCGCGTTGCGGGCGGTGACCGCGACCCGCGCGCCCAGGGCTCGGGCCACGCCGATGGCGTGGGTGCCGATCCCCGACGAGCCACCGTGCACCAGCAGCAGCTCCCCCGGCAGCAGATGCGCGGTGTCGATGACGTTGGAGAGGACGGTGCAGGCCACCTCGGGGAGCGCGGCGGCCTCGGCGAGCCCGATCGGGGCCGGAACCGGCAGCACCTGCGCGGCCGGGACCGCGACCCGCTGCGCGTAACCGCCCCCGGCGAGCAGGGCGCACACCTCGTCGCCGACCGACCACCCGCTGACATCCTCGCCGACGGCGCTGATCTGCCCGGACACCTCCAGGCCCAGCGTCTCCGGCGCGCCCGGCGGCGGGGGATAGAGGCCGCGACGCTGGAGGAGGTCGGCCCGGTTGACCCCGGCCGCGACGACGTCGATCACCACCTCTCCGGGCCCGGCCGCGGGATCGGGGACCTCGTCGACGGTCAGGTCGCCGGAGGCGGACACGGTGACAGCGCGCATGCCCTGATCGTGACACATGGAGCGAGAGTCGGTGGAACCTCGTGGCGGGCGTTCCCGTACCCTTTCCCGTAGGGAAGCGTGGCAGAGCGGCCGAATGCACTCGCCTTGAAAGCGAGCGTCGTGAGAGCGACCGGGGGTTCAAATCCCTCCGCTTCCGCAGGTCAGCGGTGGTTTCCGAGTCGATCGTTCGTCGGCTCGGGAACCCCGGTTCCCCCATTACCTAACGTAATGATGGGTCTGACAGGTTGGGACCGGTCATGTTTCTGTGCAGAGAGTTCGGTGCTTCCGCGACCACAAGGAATGCGATGATCACGCGTATGGTCCACGACCCGCGAGTTCACCCGCCGCAGAGCGCAGCCGAACGCGCCTCGTTGACAGCGTTCCTGGACTACCACCGCGCGACGCTCGCGATGAAGTGCGAAGGGGTGGCGGACGACGACCTCAAGCGGTGCGCTGTCGCGCCGTCTGTTCTCACGCTGCTCGGTCTGATCCGCCACATGGCTGCGGTGGAGCTGAGCTGGTTCAGCGTCGTGCTCGGCGGCGCAGACGCTCAACCGATATGGGCAACGAACGCCGACGACGGCTTCATGGTGGACGCTTCCGATGTGCGGGAGACGTTCGTTCGATGGCACGACGCATGCAGTGCATCGCGCGGGATTCTCGCGCAGCTTCCCGACCTCGACTACACGGTGGAGTTTGACGGTGAGCCCTACTCGGTGCGGTATGTGCTTCTGCACATGATTGAGGAGTACGCCCGTCACAACGGGCACGCCGACCTTCTTCGGGAGGCAATCGACGGTCAGGTCGGCGAGTAGCAACCGTGTGACGGTCAGCGCTCACCGGACAATCGCGCGGGTCGGGCGGATCAACGACCGTCACCGTTGTCCGCCAGCACACCCGCAGCTCCACTACCAGCACGCGAGCTTCGTCCGCGGACAGCACGAGCGGAGCCTCGTCGCCAGACCCGAACGGGTTCGGTCCGAGCACGCGCACGACGACGTGCCCGCCGCTGCGCGTCACGATCACGCGACGGTTCATCGTTGCCGCACTGCTTCCACCACGCCCGCCGCGACGCCGATGGCGAGCGCGACCGGGCACACGATTGTCTACAGCTCGGCACCGCGCACGCCGACGGCGAGCGCGACCACGGCGACCGCGACGGCGAGGACCAGGACGGCGACGAGGTAGCGGTTCATCACCACGCCACCGCCACCGGGAACACGTCGGGGTCCGCGGGCTCGGACTGGGACAACGCCATGCTCTCGGCGATGGCGTCGAGCACGTCGGCGACGCGCATCCGCTGGGCGGCGGGGGCGGCGAGCCCGCTCTCGATGAGCACGGCGATCAGTTCGTCGGCGGCGATGATGCTGCCGCGATACGTGGAGTGACTGGGATTCATGTCTCACATAATGGGATTGACCACCGACAGGTTTGCGGATCGGGGCTGAGAGCGTCGCTGCGGACACATATGGGCCGGTGCTCGCTCGGTGTGTGAAGTCATTGTGCAAGCGCGATGATCCCGTCACGGCGACGGCGGGGATTCTGGACTTGAGCGCCCGGCTCACCCTGGCACAGAGGGCGAGCCCCTGGGGGTCAGGACCCGCGCGGACGGTGCTGGGGAGCGTCGTCGTCGACAAGAATGGAGATGATGGTGAATCGCTGGGGCTTCGGGCGTGGTCATGGTTGGCTGCTGGGGGAGAGAACGATCTATCTCCCTTGCGGGAGAGTCGATTTGGGACTTTGGGGTCCAGTATGAGGGCGCTGACTGGTATCGGAATCGGAACCGGATCAGCAAGGTTGCGGGGTGGATCTATGCTCGGGGGTTGAGGATCCGGCGGTGAATCGCCACAGTCCGGCCGGTTGTGATCAACCTGTCACCGGTGGGTGCCATACTTGGGCCAACGCGGTTGCCGGCCGTGGCCACCCGACACCCGGAAGGAGGGCTTGCCACATGAAGACCTATCGTGCCCGCGACATCGCGCGCTGGTTTATCGCCTGGGCGGAGAACCTCGACGCCGAGGTGTCGAACCTCAAGCTGCAGAAGCTGCTGTACTACGCGCAGGGGCATCGTCTCGGCGCCAGTGGTGTGCCACTGTTTCGTGACACTATTCAGGCGTGGGCCCACGGCCCGGTGGTCCCCGATGTCTACCACGCGTACAAGAGCTACGGCAAAGGCCCGATCGACCCTGACGCCGAACTCGGTGATGACTTCACCTGGGACGACTTCACTGAGGTCGAGGACTTTCTCGTCGACGTCTGGGACAGGTACGGGTCGCTGGCTGCGTGGGCGCTGCGGGAGCGTACGCACCGCGAGGACCCGTGGAAGGACGCCTTCGATGGGTCTCGCGATGTCGAGATCAGCGACGCGGCGATTCGCATGTACTTCTCTGGGCGCTCCCTCTGAGGCGTGGGCGACAAGAAGCCGAAGCGCCGCGGTACCGCGCCCAACCGCCGCGCTGATCCAAAGCCCCCGAGTGACACCGACGAGATCGCACACCGACGAGATCGCACTCCTGTCGGGACACCCGGTGCTCTGTCTGCGGCATGTGCAGGACGGCTGGGGCGTCGGCGAGCTGACGGATTCCCAATGCCGGGAGTTCCTGGTCAAGTGGGAGAAACGCGCCAAGCTGACCTGGAAAGAACTGGTCCAGCATCCGCGGCACGGCCTGGGATCCGAGTTGCTCCCCAGCAGCAAGTTCAAGGCGTCGGCGCCTGAGGAACTCGCCCGAGACCGGTACATGGTGTTCCGCCACGAGGGCAACCTGCCGTTTGCGGGATTCCGAGCGGGGGATACCTTCCACGTGCTGTGGATCGAGAAGCAGTACGACGAGCTGTACGACCACGGAAGCGGTTGATTGGAGTTTCGGCGAGTTGTGGATCCAGTCGCCGGATGAAACACGGGGCCGCTGACCCCTGTACCCGACCCGGGACTTGGCGTCCAGACCGCGGCGTTCCGCGATCATCCTGTGCCGGGTGCCGAGAGGTCGCTCGAATCTCTCGACAACGTGGTCAGGCAAGCGACGAACCCGGTGACCGCGGCCGCGCGACAGCCCGGACGGTCTGCCGCCCGGGGTGCGGGCGATCGGACGGTCGATCCCTCAGGTTTCGTACCGGCGCATCCGGTGTCATGCGCCGGCACCTGTATCCCCGCGATGTCACGCATGCCGTCGGCACCGGGTCACGACGCCGGTTGTCGGTGGTTGCCGATACCCTCAGAACGTCGGGGGCTGCCCTGCGACAGGTGTGTGGAGGTGAGACGACCTTGCCCAAGAAGGTTCCAGAACCGGAAGTATTGTTCGACGAGGCGCACGCGTTCTGCAAGGGCGTCGAGAATCTCGGCGCAACCGCGGGATTCACACCGGTCGGGGAAGGCCGGTTCCAGCTGCAGGTCCTCGCTGCGGAGGGCACGATCTACCAGGGGGATTCGATCGCCTGGTTGAGGTCACTGGAGACCGCTTCTGTCGACCTCATCTTCGCCGACCCGCCGTACAACATCAAGAAGGCGGACTGGGACAGCTTCGAGTCCCAGGAGGCCTATATCGCCTGGTCGATGCGGTGGATCAGCGAGGCAGGCAGAGTACTCACGCCGAAGGGCAACCTCTACATCTGCGGGTTCTCCGAGATCCTGGCCGATCTCAAGCATCCGGCGGCCCGACACTTCGCAGCGTGCCGGTGGCTGGTTTGGCACTACAAGAACAAGGCGAACCTGGGTAACGACTGGGGTCGCTCGCACGAGTCGATCCTGCACTTCCGCAAGTCGAAGAGTCAGCGGCTGGTAGAGATCGACTACGTTCGGATCCCGTACGGCGCGCACACGCTGAAGTACCCGGGACACCCCCAAGCCGAGACATCGGCCTATGGAAAGGGCCAACCGAAGCGCGATGACTGGCAGCCACACCCCATGGGGGCCAAGCCCAAAGACGTCATCGAGGTGCCGACAACGTGCAACGGCATGAATGAGAAGACCCCGCACCCGACGCAGAAGCCCGAGGAGTTGGTGCGCAAATTCGTCTTCGCGGGCAGCGCACCGGGTGATGTGGTGCTCGACCCGTTCTCGGGCTCGGGCACCACGGCGGTGGTGGCCGCGCAACTGGGGCGCACATTCCTGGCCTGCGACCTCGATCCGCAGTACAACGGCTGGGCGGCCGAACGTCTGGCCAAGATCCCGTCACGCACGTCGGAGGGCTGGTTCGATTTCGACCGGGCGAACGCGGCGCGCCGGGGGTCCATCCGGTGAAGACGGCCGACCTGCAACGGTGTGCCATTCCGGTGAGTAAGTCGACGTCGTATCTGTCGCACACACGCTGGTCATGCCGGCCGCGGCGAGGGCAGCCGGTGAGCCGGCTCACGCGTTCATGATCACCTTCAACGCCTTCGTCTCGGCGGCGCGGCCGAAGACGTCGTAGGCGTCGAGGATGTCGCCGAGCGCGAACCGATGGCTGATGAACGGTTCCGGGTCGATGCGACGTTGGGCCACGAGCTTGAGGAGGGTGTCCAGGGTGTTCGTGTTGACCAGTCCCATCGTCAACACGATGTTCGAGATCCACAGGTCCTGGAGCGCGAGCTCCACGGGTTTGCCGTGCACGCCGACATTGGCGACGTGCCCGGCTGGCCGAACGATGTCGACGCACATCCCGAAGGTGTCCGGAATGCCGACCGCCTCGATGGCCACGTCGACCCCGAGACCGTCGGTCATCGCCATGACCTCGTCGCGCCACGTGCTGTTCGCGGACACGACGCCATCGGTGGCGCCGAATCGCCGAGCCTGCTCGACGCGGTTGGCGTCGATGTCGATCGCAATGATCCGGCTCGCACCGTACAGGCCGGCGGTGGCGATGGCCGCGAGCCCGACCGGTCCGGTCCCGATCACCGCGACGACGTCGCCCGGCTTGACCGCGCCGTTGCGCACGCCGATCTCATGGCCGGTCGGCAAGATGTCCGAGAGCAACGTGCCCTGTTCGGGGCTGACGGTGGCCGGCAACTTGTACACCGAGGTCTCGGCGTAGGGCACGCGAACGTACTCGGCCTGGGTACCGTCGATGAGATGGCCGAAGATCCACCCGATGCCGGACGTACCCTCCGCACCCAGGCAGTGCGAATGAACACCCTGTTTGCAGAAGCCGCATTTCCCGCAGGCCGATATGCATGACAGGATCACTTGGTCACCGACGGCCAATGTCGTTACCGCCTCGCCGATCTCGGTGATGGTGCCGACTCCTTCGTGCCCGAGAATGCGCCCGGGGGTGACCGTGGGGACGTCGCCTTTGAGGATGTGCAGGTCGGTGCCGCAGATCGTGGTGGTATCCATTTTCACGATCACGTCGGTGGGTTCGCTGAGTTTGGGGTCGGGGACGTCTTCCCACGCCTTGTGTCCCGGGCCGCGGAATACGAGTGCCTTCATCGGTCTACCTCGCCTCGGTTGTTGATCCCCCGCTTTGCTGACACTACGGTCGGATTCCCGTCGGCAACAGGCTCGTGGACGCGGGGGAGAGTCTCAGTTTGAGACGCGAGTGGGGCGTCCCGCCCCCGGTGGCGGCCGTTCTTCCGGGTGGGCCAGGATGAGCGCGGAGGATGGTGGCCACGCAGAGGGAGGAACCCCCGTGATCAAGGTCTTGGCCTTCGACACATTCGGCACCGTGACCGACTGGCACACAGGTGTGAGTGGTGTTCTCGCCGAACAGTTCCCCGGCGTCGACGGATCGTGGCTCGCCCGCGAGTGGCGGCGAACCTATGCCCCGGCGCTGGCCGAGGTGGAGTCCGGTGCCCGGCCCTGGACACTCCTGGATGATCTGCATCGCGACACCCTCGACCGACTGCTGCGCGACTTGTACGGCATCACCGCGACGCCCACGCAGCTCGACGTCGCGGTACACGCATGGCACCTCATCCCCGGCTGGCGAGACGCCGCGGACAGCATCCGCAGGCTCACCGCGAGCTACATCGTCTGCGCACTCAGCAACGGCAATGTCGCACTGCTGACGGAGATGGCGAAACACAACGACTTCGACTGGGATTTCATCGGCGGCGCCGATCTGTGGGGTCACTACAAGCCGGCGAGACAGGTGTATCTCGGCCTCACACAGTTGATGCAAGTCCGCCCCGACGAGGTGCTCATGGTCGCCACGCACACCTCCGACCTCGCCGCAGCACGGTCGTGCGGACTGCGCACCGCCTACGTCGAACGCCCCGACGAATGGGGTCCCGAGGCCAAGGACGAGACGCCGAACCCGCTCGACGACCACCACGCGAGCGGGATGGACGATCTTGCCGACCAGCTCGGTTGTTGAGCGCTTCCCGTGAATGCCGCAGATCCATGTATGACTGCTCAGCGATCTGCCCGATGGAGGAAATTGGCACTCGAATATCGAGAGTGCCAGTAGCGTGCTTGCGAAGCCGGTGCTAATCTGTGTCGCGTACAGCATGAGTTGCCCGTCAGCGGGTGGCGGGCAGCCTGAATTCAGGAGGTGAGTAGCTGTGCTTCGTTTTGATCCGTTCAACGATGTTGATGCGCTTGCTCGTGGATTGATGACCGGCACGCCGGCCGGCACGCAGCGCACGCCGAAGTTCATGCCGCTGGATTTGTACAAGGTCGGCGACCATTACCTGCTCATCGCCGATCTGCCCGGTGCGGATCCCGGTTCGATCGATGTCAACGTCGACAACGGTGTGCTGACGTTGTCGGCGCACCGCAGCGCCCCGTCGGAGGAGCGGGTGCAGTGGCTTGCCAGCGAACGCTTCTCCGGCACCTATCGTCGCCAGCTCGCGCTCGGCGATGGCATCGACAGCAGCAGGATCTCGGCCACCTACGACAACGGCGTGCTGACCGTGACCATCCCGCTCGCCGAGGAGGCCAAACCGCGCAAGATCGCGATCGAGCACACCGGGCAGCGACAGGCCATCCTGACTGGTACCGCCGGCTGACGGATCGGCACGGAGATCTCGGAAATCGCCGTGGCGGCCCTTCCCCGGAACGGGGGACGGCCGCCACGGCCCTCGAACAACTCGAATAATGAGTTGGTCCGCGCGCGCATCCGATCTACTGTCGTCGAATCCGAATCCGAACCGGATTCGGCACGTCAGGCGTCGGTCGGATAGCGGCTATTCCAGCGGGCGGTAAACCCGTGGCTTTCTCCCATCGCAGGTTCGAGTCCTGCCCGGCGCACCATCGAAAGGAGGAACCGTCGATGCGCCCACAGGACCGCCCCAACGTCGAATACGGCGACGCCGAGGTCGCGCTGCCGAATGAGATCCTGCGTTCGGTCGTCGGCAGTGGGGTGCATGGCATCGCGATCCCCGGCACCGACGACCACGACGAGCTGGGTGTCTACGTCGAACCCCCGGATCATGTTCTGGGCGTGGGAGATCACCGCGCCGACTACATCTGGCGCACCCAGCCCGAAGGGGTGCGCAGCGGGCCCGGCGACACCGATCTCGTCGTGTACTCGTTGCGGAAGTATCTGCGGCTGGCCATCAAGGGGAATCCGACGGTGCTGCTGCCGCTGTTCGCGCCGGCGGCCTCACTGGTCACGCTCACCCCACTCGGTGAGGAATTACGCGACATGCGTTCGGAATTCCTCACCCGGGCCGCCGTGGAACGATTCCTCGGCTACATGCATTCCCAGCATGAACGCATGCTGGGCCACTCCCGCCGCACTGTTCCCCACCGTCCGGAGCTGATCGAGAAGTACGGCTGGGACGTCAAATACGGCAGTCACGCCCTGCGTCTGGCGTATCAGGGACACGAGATCGCGAGCACGGCATGGCTGACGCTGCCGATGGCCGACGCCGAACGCGCCCGGGTGCTGGCGGTCAAACGCGGGGAGGTCCCGCGTGCGGAGGTCTCCGCCGAGATCGGCCGCCTGGCCCGCCGGGTGCGTGGCCTGCTCGACGAGAATCGCGCGCCATTGCCCGAACACGTGGATCGGCAACGGATTTCGGCATGGGCGGTCGACGCCCGGCGGCGCCACTGGGGGTGGTAGCGCCTACCAGCGCTCGAGTCGACGCACACCGTCGCGGACCTGCCAGGTGGCGGCGACCCGGGTGCGGCCGCCCGTGGTGACGACGGTGTCCAGCAGATGCCACTGGGTGACCGTGCGTGCCCGGCCGATGCGGACCACCATGTAGCCGTGCTGGTCGAGGTGCGTCCAGCGGATGTGCGGGTTGACCGCCGCGACGGCTTGCTCGGCGATCGGCGCCACGGTCCGGTCGGGCACCCCGACGGTCTCCGACATCGAGGCCGACGTGACCGACGGCCCGACGAATTCGACGCCGACGCTGCGCGCGGCGCGGTCCCCGGCGTTGACCGTCAGATTGCTGGCCCACGAACTGTGGATGTCGCCGGTCAGGAACACCGGGTTACGGACGCCGCGTCGGGCCAGCGCCGAGAACAGCGCGGCGCGGTCGCGGCTGTAGCCGTCCCACTGGTCGGTGTTGAACGTCGGCCCCTCCCGGTTGATGCCGAGCTGGTCGGTGAGCGCGCCGGTGATCCGCGGGTCCAGGGGTGGCAGCAGGACCGGCGCGATCATCACCGAGTTGCCGACGAGCTGCCAGCGCGCCGACGACGTGGTCAGCTGATGAATCAGCCAGTCCAGCTGGGTCTTCCCGGTGATCGTCGCCGCCGGCGAGTCGATGCGCGGACTGAACATGTCGGGCTGGGCGGTGCGATAGGTACGTAGATCCAGCATCGACAGATCGGCCAGGCGCCCGAACCGCAGGGTCCGATAGATCGTCGGGTTGTCCAGATCCCCCGACCACCGGATCGGCAGCCACTCGGTGTAGGCCTGGATCGCCGCCCGCTTACGCGCCGCCCAGGAGCCGTACCGGCGCGGATTATGCGGAGTGTCCCCGGTGGTGCCGGCGGCGTAGGAGTTGTCGGTGAACTCGTGGTCGTCCCAGGTGCAGATCCACGGGAACCGCCGATGCGCCTCCTGCAGATCCGGATCGGCGTGATGGGTGGCCATCCGCTGCCGATAGTCGTTGAGGTGGACGACGAGATGCGCCGGCTCTGCCTGCCGGATCAGCCCGGCCGGCCCGGTGTAGGCGCCGCGCCCGTACTCGTAGATGTAGTCACCGAGCTCGACGACGGCGTCGACGTCATCACGCTCGGCCAGTCGCCGGTAGGCGGTGAACCAGCCCGCCTCGTAGTTGGCGCACGAGACGACACCGAGAACGAGTGAGTCGTTGTCGGCGTCGGCGGCCGGGGCGGTCGTGGTCCGCCCGATCGGTGACCGCTGCCCCGCCGACGGCCCAGCGGCACTGGTGAACCGGTAGTAGTAGCGGGTCGCCGGCGCGAGGCCGGTGACGTCGACGGTCAGCGTGTGATCACGGGCGGCCGTCGTCGTCGCGCTGCCGGACCGCACCACCGACGTGAACTGCGCATCCCGGGCGACTTCCCAGCGCAGCGTTGCCCGCGGCCCTCGTCCGGAGCCCGGCCGGGCGTCGGGCGTCGGTGTGATACGCGTCCAGATCAGGACCGCGTCGGGCAGCGGGTCGCCGGAGGCCACGCCGTGCCGGAACGCCGCCGACGGTGGTGTCGGGTCGGCGGGTGCGGTTCCCGCCGGCCCGACCGTCACCGCGGCCGCCGCCGCGCCCACGGTGGCCGCACCCGCCCTGAGGAAGTCCCGCCGGTCCAGCGATGCGCGTCCAGGCACTGCTCGTTCCCCTTGTCTGACGGGCCGTCCCCGGATGGTGGATCTCGGGCGCGGCCTCGCGGATTCGTCGGCCGAAGGCCCCGGCAGGGCCGGACCGAGTGTGCCATGACGTACCCGAATGTCGCGTGTGTACCACTTGTCGTCATCCACCGGACACGGGTCGGGTACCCCGGCGCGTTGCCGGGATATCGCCGCGACCCCGCTAGACTGCCTACCCATGTCGACCACTTGGCTCCGCCGTGGCGTGTCCGCGATTGGGATCAGCGGTTCGCTCCTTCTCGGATTTGTCGCACCCCCGGCGGCGACGGCGGCCCCCGCCCCCACCGCCGCGGCGTCGACCGGGTTCACCGTCGCCGAGCTGGCCGGACCGTTCGCCTCCGACGCACCCGTGCGGGGTACCTACATCACGGTGATCGATCAGCTCGGCAGCATTCTCAAGCAGCGCCCGGACCTCGTGCGCAAGAATCTCGACACCGTGGTGCGGATCAACAACCACGCCACCGCCGCGCAACGCGCCGACGCCATCAGGATCAACTCCGACGACCGCGCGATCTCGCTGTCGGCGGCGCTCGGGCCGCGCCTCGGCGCCGCCTTCCGCTCGGCGCTGACCGCGGGTCGCCTGCCCAAGGTCGCGGCCCTGATCAAGGGCGACGTCCAACGGACGTCGGTGCCGCTGGGCACGACGCTGCCGGAGAAGTTCTACTTCAACAATCCGCGGCCGTTCATCGTGGCGCCCAGCCGCATCCGGCGCTACGACCGGCCCGGCGGGCACATCTACGAGTCCACCCGGGATCCGTCGTTCCCGTCCGGGCACACCGCGCAGGGCTACTGGAAGGCGATCCTGCTGGCGACGTGGATCCCCGAGCTCGGTCCGCAGATCCTCGACCGCGCCTCCGAGATCGGCAACTCCCGGATCGTCCTGGGCGTGCACTACCCGCTCGACGTGATCGGGGGCCGCATCCTCGGCCAGGCGCTGGCCGCGGACCGGCTCGCCGACCCCGGATTCGCCCACCTCATCACCGCGGCAGGCAAGGAACTGCGCGCCGTGCTCGGCCGCGACCTCGACGCCCCGCTCGGTCAGGTCATCGCCGCCGAACACCTGGGCAGCGCCGATGCCGCGCAGTATCGCCGGCGCCTCAGCTATGGTTTCGCGCAGACCAATCCGACGCACTGGAGCACCATCCCGGCCGAGGCCGCGGTCCTGCTGAGGGCGGCCTACCCGCGTCTGTCCGACGCCCAGCGGCTCGCCATCCTCGACCGCACCGCGATCCCGTCGGCGTTTCCGCTACTCACGGCGCCGGGACCGAACGACGGGTGGGAGCGGATCAACCTCGTCGCGGCATTGACTGCCCGCTAGGGACCCTTCGCTGCCACGTCGACGGTGAGCCGGACCTGGTCGGCCACCTTGAGGGTGCCCATCGCCAGGGAGTAGGGCTTGATCCCGAAGTCGGTTTGCCGCACCCCGAACTCGGCGGTGATCCGGCCGCCGTCGCCGACCTGCAGGTCCACGGTGACCTCGCGGGACCGTCCGCAGATGGTCAGCGACCCGGGCAGGCGGTAGCCGTCGGCGGTGGCCACCACCGTCGGCGCGTGGAAGGTGATCTCGGGAAACCTGGTGACCTGCAACGACTTGAGCGCGTTGGCGCGGGCCACTGCCCGTTCCGGTGCCGACAGCGGGGTCAGGCCGCCGGTGCCGGAACGTACCTGCAGCGACTCGGTGGGAACCACGACATGTACTGCCGTCGGCGCGTCGTCGTCCCCGGAGACATCGGCGCACCAGTCGACGGCGATCGTCAGACGATGGCCGGTGCGCGCGGCCGGTCCGGCGACCCCGGTGTGGATCAGGAGGTCGCCGTCGGCGTGGGTGTAGGTGATCATCGGCATCCTGCTCCGGGATTGTGTCGGGGGTCCCATTATGCGTCGTGAACTGCGACGGTGGTCCGGCGCCTGACCTGTCGGGCGCTGACGGACAGGGCACTGAAATACGATCGGCCCATGCCGTCCACCCGCCTTCCCGCACTCACCGGCATCCGGGCGGTCGCCGCGCTGTCGGTGTGCCTGACCCACGCTGCCTTCTGGACCGGGAACTACACCGACGACTACCCGGGCCGGCTGTTCGCGCGGTGCGAGGTCGGCGTGGCGATCTTCTTCGCGCTGTCCGGCTATCTGCTGTTCACCCCCTGGGTGCGGGCGGCCCGGGCGGGCGGGCCCGCGCCGTCGGCGCTGCGGTATCTGTGGCATCGCGCCCGGCGCATCCTGCCCGCGTACTGGATCACCGTGCTCGCGGTGTACGTCATCTACGCCCTCGTCCCGCCCGGCGGTGTGGGGTCGGTCACCGGGAACGGTGTGTCGGGGCTGCTCCGACAGCTGACGCTCACCCAGGTCTACGGCATCGGACACCTGCATTCGGGGCTGACCCAGATGTGGAGCCTCGCCGCCGAGGTGGCGTTCTATCTGGCGCTGCCGCCGCTCGGCTGGGTGATGTGGACCACCTGCCGTCGCCGGGGTGCGCAGGCCTGGCGCCCCGATCTGCTGATCGCGATGCTGTCGGCGTTGTTGCTGATCAGCCCGTTGTGGATCATCGTCGTGTCCGGGAGCGCGGGAATCAGCCCGACCGCCCGGCTGTGGGCGCCGTCGTTTCTCGGTTGGTTCGTCGGCGGCATGCTGCTGGCCGCATGCGCCCCGTTCCTGGGGCGCCTCGACCCGAGGGTGTGGGTGGGTACCGCAGCGGCCGCCCTGGTGGTGTCGGCGACGGAGATCGCCGGGGAGCCCACGATCACGCCGACCACCGCGTCGGCGACGATCGTCAAACACGTGCTGTACCTGGTGATCGCGCTCGGTCTCCTCGCACCCCTGGTCGGCGGCGCGCCGTCGTGGTGGTCGCGGTGTCTCGCGAACCGACCGATGGTCGTTCTCGGGGAGATCTCCTACGAGCTGTTCTGCGTCCACGTCATCGTGCTCGAGTTCATGATGGCGGCACTGGGCTATCGCGTGTTCACCGGGAATGTGGTGATCGCATTTCTGGTCACGGTTGCCGTGAGCGTGCCGATCGCCTGGATGCTGCACGCAGCGCTCCGGGTGATCGCCGCCCCGCGTCCGCGGCCCCCGGGAGGGTCGGTACCCGCAGGTAGGATGGGTCGAGCAGAATCATCCACCGATCATCGGAATCCCGCGGGGGGAGGACACCGTGCGGGATGACACCGAGGCCGGGGAGCACCGTAGAAGGCAGGCAGACAACCATGGACGACCGCGTTCCTGAGGGGGTTCGGAGGCACCGGCCGCGCCCGGTCGCACCGGACAAGGCCGAGATCCGCGGCTGGTGTGACCGGTCCGCGGTCCCCGGTGAGCGCCCCGAGCTGTCCGACGTCGCGGCGACGCTGATCGCGTCGGGGTACCTGACGCCCGGTGGGCGCGCCATCATGATCCGGCGGATCTCCCTGGGCCGGCCGATCCCGGTGCTCCCCGGCGGCTTCGGTGACATGCGCCGCCTGCAACGCGCGATCGTGCAGATCGAGCAGCAGCTCGACGGCCCGATGGTGCCCGGGGTCATCGCCGCCGTCCAACGCAACCGGCTCAACGGCCTCATGCGCCGCCGCGAGGAATCGCGCAAGATCGTCGTCAACGGCAAGGGGATCTTCGCCGGGGGAACCCGCGCCATCCGGCGGGAACGCCGCGAGAACATCTACCTGGAGATCGACGAGCGGGAACGGCTGTTCGCGGGTCTGCTGTGCACCCCGACACCCAACGTCAACGTGGTGCACCCGGTGCGTCGCGCCGGGAGTGCCGCCGTCGAACGGATCGCCGGCGTCGTCGGACAGGTCGCCGCCCGGTCGGGGTACCGGCAGGTCGAGCACTGGGCCGGGCAGCTGACCCCGGCCGCAGGCAGCGATGCCGCGCCCACCGCCCCCCGGGCGGCGAACTTCGTCGACGGCTACGAGACCCTGCTGTTCGTGGCCGGTCACTACTACGACCGCATCCTGTTGAATCCGGCCTGGCGGTCGGATCACTTCGAGGTGCAGCGCACCCAGGTGAACCTCCACGCCGAGCTCGCCGAGATCGCCGCCGACGTGATCGCCCTACGTGCCGTGCGTGTCGATCTCGACCGGGCGAAGGCCAACGGCGGCTTCGACGAGACCTTTGCCGCCCAGATCGACCGGCGGGAGACGGCGTTGCGGCCGGTGTGGAGTGAGCTCATCGAACGGGTGCAGGCGCTCGCGGAGGTGGCCCACGTCGTCGAGTCCGCGGCCGTCGAACTGCACATCCTCGCCGAGTACAACAAGGCCGCGACCATTGACGACCGCATCGACGCGCTCATCGCCCGCTCGGGGGAACGAGAGATCTCGGTGGACAACTCCAAACGGCTGTCCGAGCAGGTCCGCAGCGGTGAAGAGCAACTGCGAATCTACCGGGATGTGTTGCAGGGCAATATTTCCCGGCTCTCGCCGGCGGTTCGGCGAGAGCTGCCCGCGCATCTCGAGCCGTAGCCGACGCGGTCTCCGCTCAGCGCCGCGACCAGGCCAGCAGGTAACGCTTCTCCTCGTCGGTGAGACGCCGCAACGTATGCGCCTCGATGTCGACGACAGCCATCTGTGTGCTCGCCACGCACGCCGGTCGGCTCGTGGGGTCGGCGTGGGCGCCGCGGATCTCGTACCCGATCGTGAAGTCGACCGACCGGTTGCGCCGAATCCACATGCCGATCTGCACGGGTGAGTCCTCGTGCCGCAGCTGCGCCTGATAGCGGATGTCGACGTGCACGATCATGGCGCTCTTGATCAACGGTGTGTACTCGGGTCCGGCCGAGAGCAGCCACTGGATGCGGGCCTCCTCCATCAGCGTGACGATGCGAGCATGGTTGATGTGACCAAATGCATCCATGTCCGACCAGCGGACGTCGACGGCGGCGGTGAAGGCGAACTCCGCCGCCCCCAAGCCGGCATCGGCCACGGCCTGTGCTGACGGGTCGGGCCGGCTCGGTATGGTCACGATTGTCGCACTCCTGCCTGATGTCTGAGAGTATCGGTGCGTGGTCTTCATTCCCCGGTTACGTCCCAGTAGTGTGACAGCCGCAGACTGGCGACGGCATCCGGGATCGTCGGAACCGGGCCCGGTTCCTCCGCTGCATCGGACAACACTACGAAATCGAGGTCGGTCGTGAAGCGCGCAACGGTGATCGTGGCAATCCTGCTCGGGTGGGGGTCGCTCATGCCTGCGGTTGCCGACGCCGCACCGAATCCGGTGCGTCTGGTGAAGCAGCATCAGGTCAGCTCCGAACGCACCGACATCTGGGTCCGCTCACCTGCGATGGGCGGCACCGTGAAGGTGACCGTACTGCGGCCGACCGGCGCGACCGGGCCGCTGCCGAGCGTGTACATGCTCGACGGTGCCGGCGCCGAAGGCGACGTCAGCGACTGGATCACCAAGGGGCACGCGGGCCGATTCTTCGCCGGCCGCAACGTCAACGTCGTGCTGCCGGTCGGTGGCGCAGGCACCTTCTACACCGACTGGCAGGACCGCGACCCCAAGCTCGGCAAGCCCATGTGGGAGACATTCCTGACCAAGGAGCTGCCCGCGGTGATCGACGCCAAGTTCAACGGCTCGGGTCGCAACGCGGTCATCGGGCTGTCCATGGGCGGGCAGGCAGCCTACGCGCTGGCGGCCCGGCATCCCGACGCCTACACCGGCGTGGCCTCGCTGAGCGGCTGCCCCCCGGTCTCCGAGCCGGCCAACCAGGCCTACGTCACCGGCACCGTCGGCCGCGCCGGCGGTGACGCCACCAACATGTGGGGGCCGTTCCGGTCGTCGGGCTGGACCGCTCACGATCCGGCGCTGCACCTCGACGCCCTGCGCGGCAAGGACCTGTTCATCTCCGCCGGTTCCGGCGCCATCGGACCCATCGACTTCCAACGGCACATCGACCCCGACGAGGGCACCTTCGAATCGGTGACCGCGTCGGCGTCGGCCCTGGAAGCTGCGGCCTACCGTTGCTCGCTCGGTTTTGCGCTGTCCATGCGGCAGGCCAATGTGCCCTACACCGACAACTTCCGGCTCATCGGCACCCACACCTGGGGCTATTGGGAGCAAGACCTGCCCGCAGCCTGGGCGACGGTGTCGCGGCAGCTGTATTAGCGGTCGGACCTGAGGAAAAGGTTGCGGTTCGCTCCGGAATCCGAAGCGAACCGCAACCTTTTCTGTCAAAGCCGGTGCGCTGTCCTCACCCGCGCCGAATCCAGCTCTCCGCGAAGGTGAGGAAACGATCGTCCTCGGCGGCGTCGGTGACGGTCACCCGCACCCCGGCGCCGTCGAACGGACGGACCACGACGCCCGCGGCCACGGCGGCCTGCGCGAATTCCACCGACCGCCCGCCCAGACCGAGCCAGACGAAGTTGGTCTGGGAGTCCGGCACCCGGTAGCCGGCGGCGCGGAGGCGTCCGGTGACCCGCTCCCGCTCGGCGACGACGGCATCGGTGCGTGCCAGGAGTTCGGCACGGGCCGTCAGGCAGGCGCGGGCGGCGGCCTGGGCGACGCTGTTCACCGAGAACGGCACATGCGCCTTGCCGAGTGCGGTGACGACCTGCGGGTCGGCGACCGCGTAGCCCACCCGCAGCCCGGCCAGCCCGTAGGCCTTCGAGAAGGTGCGCAAGACGACGAGGTTGGCGAAGTCGCGGCGCAGCGCGAGGGCGTCGTAGTCGTGGATCGCGTCATAACGCGTGTACTCGACGTAGGCCTCGTCGAGTGCGACGATCACGTCCGACGGGACGGCCGCCAGGAACCGACGCAGGTCGGCGGCGGTCACGACGGTCCCGGTCGGGTTGTTGGGGTTGCACACGAAGATCAGGCGGGTGCGGTCGGTGATCGCGTCGGCCATCGCGGCCAGGTCATAGACGTCGTCGCCGGTCAACGGCACCTGGACGGGTTTCGCCCCGACCAGACGCGTCGCCAGCGGATACGTCTCGAACGACCGCCAGCCGAAGACCACCTCGTCACCCGGCCGGCACGTCACCAGGATCAGGTTCTGGCACAGGATCACCGATCCGCACCCCACCTGGATCTCCTCGGGGCTGACACCGAGTTCCTTGGCGAGATCGGCGGTCAGCTCGACCATCCCGTTGTCGGGGTAGCGATTGACGCCCGCGGCGGCCGCGGAGATGGCGTCGAGCACGCTCGGCAGCGGCCCGAAGGTGACCTCGTTGCTCGCGAGCTTGACCGCATCCGGGAAGGTCTTGCCGGGCACGTAGACGGGCAGATCGTCGAGGTCTTCACGGATGCGCAAGGTCACCGCCCAACTGTAGGCGCCGCGATCGGCCCGAGGACCACCGGGAGCGCGAAAACCGCCCTGACCGCAGGGTTTGCCTCTCGGCGAGACATGTGTGTAGTCTTTCCATCCGGCGGTTCGTTAAGGATCTCCGCAAGGAGGCGTGCCAGAGCGGCCGAATGGGATTCACTGCTAATGAATTGTCTCGCCAAAACGGGACCGGAGGTTCAAATCCTCTCGCCTCCGCCAACTGCGGTCACCCCGACCGTGGTGTACAACTGAACACAGCCACGCGCCCGTAGCTCAACGGATAGAGCATCTGACTACGGATCAGAAGGTTTGGG
>JASGFO010000044.1:0-21118 GCA_047605505.1 Gordonia sp. (in: high G+C Gram-positive bacteria)
CGTGACAACACGCGTGCTCGTACTCGGTTCCACCGGTTCCATCGGCGTGCAGGCGCTGGAGGTGATCGCCGAGCACCCCGACCGGTTCTCGGTGGTCGGTCTCGGTGCCGGGGGCGGCAACCTCGATGCGCTGGCCCGGCAGGCCGCGGCGTTCGGGCTGCCCGCGCGGGCCCTGGCCGTCGCCGATCCCGACGCCGCCGACAAGCTGTCGGCCGAACTGGGGGAGCCGGTGCTCGGCGGCCCGGACGCGATGGTCGCACTGATCGACGCCGTCGACGCCGACGTGGTGCTCAACGCGGTGGTCGGGTCGATCGGGTTGGGGCCGTCGCTGGCGGCCCTCGCATCGGGCGCGCGGTTGGCGCTGGCGAACAAGGAGTCGCTGGTCGCCGGTGGTGCGCTGGTCCTGGCGGCGGCGGCACCCGGGCAGATCGTGCCCGTCGACTCCGAACATTCGGCGATTGCGCAGTGCCTCCGGGCGGGCAGTGCCGCCGAGGTGGACCGGCTGATCCTGACTGCCTCGGGTGGGCCGTTCCGGGGCTGGACGGCCGAGCAACTGCGGGCGGTGACACCCGAGCAGGCGGGCCACCACCCGACCTGGTCGATGGGGCCGATGATCACGCTGAACTCGGCCACGCTGGTCAACAAGGCGCTCGAGGTGATCGAGGCGCATCTGCTGTTCGGGGTGCCGTACGACCGCATCGACGTGACCGTGCATCCGGAGTCGATCGTCCACTCGATGGTGACCTTCGTCGACGGCGCGACCGTCGCCAAGGCGTCGCCGCCGTCGATGAAGCTGCCGATCGCGCTGGCGCTGGGGTGGCCCGACCGGGTTCCCGGCGCGTCGTCGGCGTGTGATTTCTCGACGGCGTCGGCCTGGACCTTCGAACCCGTCGACGCCGACGTGTTCCCGGCTATCGACCTGGCGCGCCGCGCCGGGACCGAAGGCGGCAGTCTGACTGCCGTGTACAACGCCGCCAACGAGGCGGCCGCCGAGGCTTTCTTCGCCGGGGCGATCGGGTTCCCGCGGATCGTCGAGATCATCGGTCAGGTGCTCGACGCCGCAGATCAATGGCGCACGGCCCCCGGTACTGTGGAGGAGGTCCTCGCCGCCGACCGGTGGGCGCGGGAGCAGGCAAAGAAGTTGGTGGGCCGATAGCGGCGGCGGAAAGTCGCCGGTGTCCGCGCCGCACCGCGATGCAGGCCGCGGAGCGCGGGAGCCTGCGACCAAGCGGAGCGGCCGAAGAGCGGTGCTCAAAGGCGCGGACACACGCGCTGCCGGAGGCGGCGCAGAAGGCAGAGCGCGGACACACGCGCTGCCGGAGGCGGCGCAGAAGGCAGAGCAGAAAGCAGGGTGACAAGTGGCTTTCGCGATCGGCGCGATCGTGTTTGCGCTCGGGTTGCTGGCGTCGATCGCCTGGCATGAGTGCGGTCACATGTGGGCCGCCCAGGCGACCGGTATGAAGGTGCGGCGCTACTTCGTCGGCTTCGGTCCGACGCTGTGGTCGGTGCGGCGCGGGGAGACCGAGTATGGGATCAAGGCGCTGCCGCTGGGTGGATTCTGCGATATCGCGGGGATGACCCCGCACGAGGATCTCGCGCCCGACGAGCAGCGGCGCGCGATGTTCCGGCAGCAGGCGTGGAAGCGTCTGCTGGTGTTGTTCGCCGGTCCTGCCCAGAACTTCGTCCTCGGGTTCGTGCTCATCGTGGTGGCCGGGCTGGCGTGGGGATTGCCGGATCTGTCGCCGCCGCCGACGGGGACCACCGTCGCACAGGTCGGGTGTGTCACGTCGTCGATCACGGTGGGTGCCGACGACTCGGTCACCGAGCAGCCGTGCTCGGGAACAGGTCCGGCGGGTGCGGCGGGGTTGCTCGCGGGGGACCGGATCGTCGCGGTCGACGGGACCCCGGTTGATCGTTCAGCTGAGCTGACACCGCGGATCCAGCAGAGCACGGGACCGGTGTCGTTGACCGTGCGCCGTGGCGACCGCGAGTTCACCACGACGATGACGCCGCAGCCGTTGACGATTACGACGACCGACCAGAACGGGAAGGTCACCCGCGAGTCCATCAACCGGGTCGGCATCACCTTTGAGGTGCCGCCGGCGTGGAAGCACTACGACGCGGTGAGTATCCTGCCGGGGTCGGTGGTCTTCACGGCCGAGCTGGCCGGCCGGACCTGGGATGCGCTGCTCGCGATGCCGACGAAGGTGCATAGTCTGTGGATCGCGGTGACCGGTGGGGAGCGCGCGGCGGATACCCCGATCAGCGTGTACGGGGCGACGGTGCTGGGCGGTCAGGCGGCCGAACGTGGCCTGTGGGGCACCTTCCTGTTGCTGCTGATCAGCATCAACTTCTTCCTCGGCCTGTTCAATTTGGTGCCGCTATTACCCTTGGATGGTGGTCATATGGCCATCGTCGGCTATGAGAAGGTGCGTGATCTGTTCCGCCGGTTGTTCGGGCGGGCCCCCGGCGGCCCGGTCGACTACTACAAGCTGTTGCCCGCCACCTACGCCGTCGTCCTGGTGATGGGGGCGTTCATGGTGCTGACACTGGCCGCCGACATCGTCAATCCCATCCCGATCCCGAACTGACCTCCGCCCGCCAGCCCGCAGGAGAAACCCATGTCCACCACAGATCTCGGCAATCTCGATCCAGCCGGTGCGATCCCGATCGGGCTCGGCATGCCCGCCGCCCCGCCGCCGGTGCTGGCTCCCCGACGGACGACCCGGCAGATCATGGTCGGGCCGGTCGGGGTGGGCAGCGATCACCAGATCTCGGTGCAGTCGATGTGTACCACCAAGACCCATGACATCAACGCCACGCTGCAGCAGATCGCGCAGTTGACCGCGTCGGGCTGCGACATCGTTCGGGTCGCGTGCCCGCGCCAGGAGGATGCCGACGCCTTGCCGGTGATCGCGAAGAAGTCGAAGATCCCGGTGATCGCCGACATCCACTTCCAGCCCAAGTACATCTTCGCGGCCATCGACGCGGGGTGCGCGGCGGTCCGCGTGAACCCGGGCAACATCAAGGAGTTCGACGGCCGGGTCAAGGAGGTCGCCAAGGCCGCGGGCGATGCCGGGATCCCGATCCGCATCGGCGTCAACGCGGGGTCGCTGGACAAGCGCCTGATGCAGAAGTACGGCAAGGCCACGCCGGAGGCGCTCGTCGAATCCGCGCTCTGGGAGGCGGGGCTGTTCGAGGAGCACGGCTTCGGTGACATCAAGATCTCGGTGAAACACAACGACCCGGTGATCATGGTCGAGGCGTACCGTCAGCTCGCGGCCCAGTGTGATTACCCGCTGCATCTCGGGGTCACCGAGGCCGGACCGGCATTCCAGGGCACCATCAAGTCGGCGGTCGCATTCGGCGCGTTGCTGAGCGAGGGGATCGGCGACACCATCCGGGTGTCGTTGTCGGCGCCGCCCGCGGAGGAGATCAAGGTCGGCGATGCGATCCTGCAGTCGCTGAATCTGCGTCCCCGCAAACTCGAGATCGTCTCGTGCCCGTCGTGCGGGCGTGCCCAGGTCGATGTCTACAAGCTCGCCGACGAGGTGACCGCAGGCCTCGAGGGTATGGAGGTCCCGTTGCGCGTGGCCGTGATGGGGTGTGTCGTCAACGGCCCCGGCGAGGCCCGCGAGGCCGATCTCGGGGTGGCCTCAGGCAACGGCAAGGGACAGATCTTCGTCAAGGGCGAGGTGATCAAGACGGTGCCGGAATCGAAGATCGTCGAGACATTGATCGAAGAAGCGCTGCGAATCGCCGACGAATCGGGGGAGACTGGTGATGGCGCCCCCACCGGGTCGCCGATCGTGACCGTGTCCTGACCGACTGCGTCAGGTAGACCACACCACCGGGGAGCCGCCACGTGCTGAGGCTGCTGAGTGACCGACCGCTCGGTGACAGGCCGCTCGGGGCGCGCGAGGCGCCCGCGGTCGGCCGGGTGCTGCGCGCCGACCCGGTGGCGATGTGCATGGTGGCCGCGCGGGTCGAGATCCACGGCGTCGAGCCGCGCATGCTCGGCGGTGAGCTGTGGACGGCAGGCGATCCGGAGGGTTCGCTCTGCTTTTCCGGCGCCAACCTGATCCCGTTGCGCGGCAGCCCCGCCGACATCGCGTCCTTCGCCGACCGTGCCGGCGCCGGCGCCCGGGTGTGTTCGTCGATCGTCGGGGACACCGAGATGGTGTTGCCGATGTGGGAGCGCCTGGACCCGCTGTGGGGGCCGGCGCGGGAGATCCGGCCGACCCAACCACTGATGGCGCTCTACGGCGCGCCGGCCGTCGAACCCGATCCCCAGGTGCGCCTGGTCACCGTTGACGATCTCGACGTCTATCTGCCCGCGGCCGTCGCGATGTTCGTCGGTGAGGTCGGCATCGATCCGTGTGCCGGTGACGGCGGCCGCTCGTATCGCCGACGGCTCGCCTCGCTGATCGCGGCCCGCCGCTGTTTCGCCCGCTTCGCCGACGGCCGGGTGGTGTTCAAGGCCGAGATCGGGTCGATGTCCCGGGCCGTCGGCCAGATCCAGGGGGTGTGGGTCGATCCCGACGTCCGCGGTCGAGGGTATGGCGCGGCGGGCACCGCCGCGGTCGCCGCTGCGGTGGCCGGCGGCGGACGCATCCCGAGCCTCTACGTCAACAGCTTCAATCTCGCGGCCCGCGCCGCCTACGAGCGGGTCGGTTTCACCCAGGTGGGGACCTTTGCGACGGTGCTGATCGACTGACGGCGCTGCACTACCCCCGCACC
The DNA here is from genome assembly GCA_047605505.1 of Gordonia sp. (in: high G+C Gram-positive bacteria). Taxonomy (GTDB): domain Bacteria; phylum Actinomycetota; class Actinomycetes; order Mycobacteriales; family Mycobacteriaceae; genus Gordonia. The sequence goes on from JASGFO010000044.1 coordinate 4,741, forward strand.
GGCAGCACGACGCGACGTCCGTCGCGTTCGAAGACGTCGACCGGATACGCGTACGTCTCCGACAGCAACGCCGCCGTCATCACGTCCCGGGTGGGCCCGAACGCGAGCAGCTTGCCGGCCTTCATCACCGCGACCCGATCCGCGTAGGCTGCGGCGAGGGTCAGGTCGTGCACCACCAGCAGGACCGCCGTGCCCGCATCGCGATGCCGGCACAGGATGTCGAGCACCTGCTCCTGGTGGGCGATGTCGAGGGCTGCGGTGGGCTCGTCGAGCAACATGATCGGCGTGTGCTGGGCGAGCGCCCGCGCCAGCGACACCCTGGCCTGCTGGCCGCCGGAGAGCTGGGCGAACGGCCGATCGGCGATGTCGCCGAGGTCGCAGTGCGCGATCGCCTCGGCGATCAATGCCGGTGAGTCGGCGGCCTGCGGGGTCCGCAGCCACGGGTAACGGCCCATCGCCACAACGTCACCGACCGTGAACGGCGCGTCGAGACGATTGTGCTGGGTGACCAGCGACCGCACCCGGGCCAGGTCACGATGCGGCGTGTTCGCGACATCCTGGCCGGCGGCGGTGATCGTTCCCGCCTGCGGCGCCCGGAGTCCCGCCAGCGCCGACAACAACGTCGACTTGCCGCAGCCATTGGGCCCCACCAGCGCCACCAGCTCACCCGGCGCCACCCGCAGCGATACCCCGTCGACCACGGCGCGTCCACCCAGACGGACCACGACACCCTCGGCGACGATCCCGCCGGTCACACTCCCCGTCGCCCCGGACGCATTTCCCGTCGCTCCGCTCGCCCCGGACATGCTCACCACCCCGCCCCGGCGTGGCGGTTGCGCCGCAACAACACGAAGAACACCGGTCCGCCGACCAGCGCGGTGAACATGCCCAGCGGCAGATCGGCGCCACCCAGCACCGTGCGGGCGGCGAGGTCGGCGGCCGCGATCACACAGGCGCCGCCGACAACGCTCGCCGGCAGCAGGGTCGCGTGCCGGGGCCCGATGATCAGGCGCATGACGTGCGGAATGACCAGCCCGACGAACATCACGATGCCGGTGAACGCGACCGCCGCGGCCGTGAGGATCGCGACGAGCACCACGACCTGTCGTCGCACCGTCTCCACGTGGACGCCGAGCGCGGCCGCCTGGATCTCACCGAGACCCAGCAGATCGAGTTTGTGCACCAGCAGAAGCGACGCCGCGACGCCCGCCACCGTCAACGGCAATGTCACCCACACCGCATCCCAGTTGGCCGCCGAGAGCGACCCCAACTGCCAGAACACGATCTGCTCCCGCTGCGCGGTGTCGGCGGCGAAGGTCAGATAGGCGATGATGCCGCTCGCGCAGGCGTTGACGGCAATGCCGGTGAGCACCAGCATGATCGCCGACGACGACCCGTCGCGCAACGACAGCACGTACACCGCGGCGGTGGTGATCAGCGCGGCAAGAAATGCGGCCCCGGCCAGCGCCCAGCCGTTCACACCGACCCCGCCGATCACGATGATCGCGCACGCCCCGACTGCGGCCCCCGACGAGACGCCGACCACCCCGGGCTCGGCCAGCGGATTGGCCAGCACCCCCTGTAGCAGACACCCGGCCGCGCCGAGCGCGGCACCCACGATCAGTCCGAGCACGATGCGCGGCAGCCGCACCACCCACAGCGTGTGCTCACCCTGCGGGTGCGCGGGCAGCGACCCGACGTCGAGTCCGAGGTGGTGGGCGATGCTGCCGAGCACCTCGGCCGGGGCGATCGGGATCTGGCCGATCGCGGCCGAACCGATCGCCACCCCGACCGTCGCCGCCAGGAGTATGGCGATCACCGGCACCGCCGGGACCCGGCCGGAACGCCTCACGTGTAGATCGCGCGGGCCAGGGCGGTCAGGACCTTGCCGACGTCGGGCCCGAATGCCAGGATCTCGCTCTGATCCATCTGCACCACCCGGCGGGCCCGCCCGGCCGACGTATCGGCCACGCCGGGTAATCGCAGCACCCCCTCGAGCCCGCCGACCGAGTCGGCGCCCTGGGTCATCACGAGGATGACATCGGGGTCGGCGCGCAGCAGTGCCTCGGGCGTCACCGGGGTGAACGCTGCGGTGAACCCGGCGGCCGCCCCCGCGTCCTTGCCCTGCAACGCGGCGATGAGATCGTCGGCTCCGGACGACGGACCGGCCAGCAACACCAGGCGCGGTCCACGGATGTAGAGGAAGGCCATCGTCGGATCGCCGGACGGGTCGGGAACAGCCGCACGGGCCGCGTCGATCTCCCGCTGCGTGCGTGCGACGAGCTGCTCGCCCGCGGGTTTCACCCCGAGCGCCGCCGCGACGGCCCGGATCAGCGCCGGCGTCCCGCCGACCGTGCGGGCCGAGGAGAACTCGACGACGGGCGCCACGCTCCGCAGCGCATCGACGGCCTGCGTGGGGTTGGTGTCCTCGTCGACGAGGATCACCGTCGGATTCACCGCGAGGGTGGCCTCGGTGTTCAGCCCATGCGCGTTGTCGGTGACCAGGGGCAGATGCGCCGCGGCCGGAAACGCGGTCGAGAGATCGCGGCCCACGACCCGGGATCCGAGTCCGAGCGCGAAGACAATAGTGGCCAACGTCCCGTTGCGGTCGATAGCCACGATCCGGCTGGTATCGGTGACGGTGACGTCACCGTGTCCCGCCGACGGCACCGTCACCGGCAGGGTGGTCGCCGGTGACGTGGTGACGGGCACGACGTCGGCGTCGGGCAGCCGCGCCGTCTGCGGACCCGACCGCAGATGGGCCGTCGGCTCCTGTGCGGACGACTGCTCGATCGGCGCCGTACTGCACCCGGCCACGAGCAGCAGCGCACCCACCGCCGCGCAAAGAATGAGCGCAATCCGGGGCATCTGCTTCACCGCGCGGGCCTCCTGGGGTTCGAGGGCGCGTTCACCACCAGCAAAAGGAGAGTGAAGACACGCCTTAGTGTCACCTTAGTCATCGTGCCGGTGCACTCGTCGGGGCCCGCGGCCACGGGTCCTAAGCTGAAGGGCATGACAGTCCGTGCCCCGTTGAAGCCTGGCAGGCGCTCACCGATCCGTCCGGTCCCCGACACCATCGAGCGTCCCGAATATGTCGGGAAGCCCACTGCCGACGAGGGGCACGAGCCGTGGGTGGCCACCCCCGAGGTCATCGAGAAGGTGCGGGTCGCGAGCAGGGTCGCCGCGAACGCGCTCGCCGAGGCCGGCAAGGCGGTCGCGCCCGGCGTGACCACCGACGAGCTCGACCGGATCGCCCACGAGTACATGATCGATCATGGTGCCTACCCGTCGACCCTCGGCTACAAGGGTTTCCCGAAGTCGTGCTGCACCTCGCTCAACGAGGTGATCTGCCACGGCATCCCGGACTCGACGGTCATCGCCGACGGCGACATCGTCAACATCGACGTCACCGCCTATATCGACGGCGCGCACGGCGACACCAACGCCACCTTTCTGGCTGGTGACGTCTCGCCGGAGGCCCGCGACCTCGTCGAGCGCACCCGGATCGCCACCGAACGCGCCATCAAGGCGGTCAAGCCCGGCCGCGAGCTCAACGTGATCGGCCGGGTGATCGAGGCCTACGCGAATCGCTTCGGCTACCACGTCGTCCGGGACTTCACCGGCCACGGGATCGGCGAGACCTTCCACAACGGCCTGGTGATCCTGCACTACGACCAGCCGAATGTGGAGACCATCATCGAACCGGGCATGGTCTTCACGATCGAGCCGATGATCAATCTGGGCGGGCTCGCCTGGGAGATGTGGGACGACGACTGGACCGTCGTCACCGCGGACAAGCGCTGGACCGCACAGTTCGAGCACACGCTCGTGGTCACCGACACCGGCGCCGAGATCCTGACGCTGCCCGACGCGTGACACCGGCCGGGTCGCGCCACAGCTGACACCGGAGCGGACCACCGAGTCAATAATTGTCGTGGCATCGCGCTCCGGTGTCATCTATGGCGGCAGCCACCGCGGAGACCCGGCCCGGGAGGGCGGTAATAGCCCCCGCACGACAGCAGATCACCTACGATTGATCGGTGGAAATGCAAGCGAAGACGGTCCTTCTCGGTGAGCTGACGTTCGACGTCACGGTCGGTGGCCCCGAGCGCGGCCCGTGGGCGGTTCTGCTGCACGGCTTTCCGGTCAACGGCTCCTGCTATGACGCCGTGGTGCCCCGCCTGCACGAATCCGGCCTGCGGACCCTCGTCATCAACCAGCGCGGCTACAGTCCCGGAGCGCGCCCCGACGGCGTCTCCGACTACCGGATCGAGTTTCTGGTCGCCGACGTCCTCGGCATCCTCAACGCCCTGCGCATTCCGTACGCGCAGCTCGTCGGCCACGACTGGGGTGGCCTGGTCGCCTGGCAGCTGGCCGCCCGCTGCCCGGACCGTTTCACCGGGCTCGTCGCGGTGAGCACCGGTCATCCGTCCGCGATCGCCGACGCCGTCTCCGGCGGCGACGCGGCCGCCGGGGAGTCCGATCAGCGTCGGCGCTCGGCCTACATCAAGGACTTCATCAGCGCGGACGCCGAGCAGAAACTCCTGGCCCGCAACGGGATCCTGCTCCGCCGCGCCGGGGTGAGCGCCGCCGAGATCGCGCCGCTCAAGGAACCGGGAGCGCTCACCGCGGCGCTCAACTGGTACCGCGCGAACTTCATCGGCGACATCGGCGCGACCATGTCCTGCGCACCGGTGGAGATCCCGACCACCATGATCTGGAGCGACGCCGACGCCGCGCTCGGCCGCGAACAGGCCGAGCGCAGCGGCCGCTACTGCTACTCCGATTTCCGATTCGTCGAACTGCCCGGCGTCGACCATTGGATCCCCCAGCACGCCGCACCCGAGCTTGCCAGCGAGATCGCCCTGCGGTCGTCGGTGTTCTGAGGGTGGGCCCGCGTGCGGGTCCTCAGAGATCGAGGCCCAGCAGCGCGTTCTCCAGCACCTCCGGCATCGCCGGATGAATCCAGTACTGGCCGCGCGCCATATCCCGGGCGGAGAGCCCGAAGCTCATCGCCTGGATGACCGGCTGGATCACTGTCGGGGCCTGCGGCCCGATCAGGTGCGCCCCCACCAGTCGGCCCGTTCCGCGTTCGGCGATGAGCTTGCAGAATCCGTCGGTGTCCGCCATCGCCCACCCATAGGCGACGTCACCGTAGTCCTGCACCTTCACGGTGATGTCGAGTCCGGCCGCTCGCGCCTGCGCCTCGGTGAGTCCCACCGTGGCGATCTGCGGATGGGTGAACACCGCCGCGGGCACATGGCGGTGATCGAAGGAATCGAGATCCGGTGCGTCCCATCCCTTGCCCAGGTTGGCCCGGACGACCCGTCCCTCATGGTTGGCGACGTGTTTGAGCTGATACGGCGAGCTGACGTCACCGAGCGCCCACACCTTCTCGGCGGGGGTGCGGCCGAACTCGTCGACGGGTATCCGGCCGTCATCGAGGAGGTCGATGCCGATGCTGTCCAGGCCCAGGCGGTCTCCGTTGGGGGTGCGGCCGACGGCCACCAGAATCGCGTCGGCGTCGAGGGTGCTGCCGTCGTCGAGTACCACCCGGACGCCGCCGGGCCGCTCGGTCAGTGCGGCGACCTGGGTGTTCAGGTGGACGTCCCAGGTGCCGGTGGCGAGCTCGGTGAACCGTGCCGAGATGTCGGCGTCGAGCGTGCGCAGCAGGGCCGGGCCGCGCGCGACGATCGATACCCGGCTGCCCAGCGAGCCGAAGACGTGCGCGAACTCGGCGGCGATGTAGCCGCTTCCGACGATGACCAGCCGCTCGGGCAGCGCCGGCAGCCGCATCACATCGGAGTTGGTGTGGTAGCGCACGCCGGAGTCGGCGATCACCGGCGGGATGACCGCGCGCGAGCCCGCGGCCACCACCACCTCCTCGGCGAGCACCTCGGCGTCGGCGGTGACCAGGCGATACCGCCCGTCGGCGGCGCGGCCGGCGAACTCGACGTGGGCGTCGAACACGGTGATGTTGTCGCACTCGTCGACGCGGTAGCGCCGGCCGCCCGCGGAGATCGGGTCGATGCGCCCGAAGACGCGGCCCACGATGGCCGGCCAGTCGGCGCCGTCGACGCGGGAATGGACCCCGAGGCGTTCCCCGTCGGCGGCGATCGCGGCGACCTCGGCGGCATAGACGAACATCTTGGTCGGGATACATCCGACGTTGAGGCAGGTGCCGCCGTAGACGCCCTCCTCGAAGAGCGCGATGGACCGGTCGGCGAGGCGGTCGTCGGGGATCGAGTTGCCGGTGCCGGAGCCGATGATCGCGAGGTCGACGTGATGCCCGCGCGGGGAGTCGCCGGCGGTGGCGGTGCTCATCGGATGGTGCTCTCCGCGGTGATGGCGGCGGTGATCGCGGCGGTCTCGATGCCCAGGACCGCCGAGAGCCAGGCGTCGACCTCCGCGTAGGCGTGCTCGCGGGCGTAGGAGACGGACAGGAAGACGTCGTGACGGGCGTCGACGATGGGGACGGCGGTGACCCGGTTGCCCAGGCAGCCGCTCCACCGGGCGATCTGATCGACGTCGAGGACGGCGTCGGCGGTGTCGACGCCGGGGGTGTGGACGCGGCTGAAGACCGTCTTGTCCGAGCGGAGCACGAGCGCAGGCACCCCGACGTCGATGCCGCGGTGCAACGCGAGCTGGCCGGTGCGGATCGCGTGCAGGAACCCGAACGTCACCGGGAACCCGCCCATCGGCTTGTAGTCGAGGTCATAGCTCCATTCGCCCTTGGCGCCGGCGTGCAGACTCTCGCCGTACGCCATCGACATACCCAGCGGGACAACGGTGGTCGGGCGGACCGCGGAGACCGCGGCGAACAGCGCGCCGGCGATGCGGGACCGGCGGATCGCATCGCCCTGCATGTCGAACCAGGGGCTGTTGAGGATCAGCCCGGTGCAGCGCGCATGTACGTGCGGGGCGGTGCGCCGGAGCCGGTCGAGCCACAGCGCGGCGACGAGCCCGCCGGTGGAGTGCGCGGCCACCAGGAGCGGGGTGCCCGGCCCGAGATCGGCGTCGATCGCGTCCAGCGCGAGACCCAGCTCGAGGTCGTAGCGACGCAGGTCCGTCGTGAAATGTGCGGTGTGTTGCGGCTGCCGCGAGCGACCACATTTGCGCAGGTCCAGGGCATAGAATGCATATCCGAGGGCGGCGAAGTGTTCGGCGAGCGGCTCGTGGAAGAAGTAGTCGGTGAACCCGTGCAGGTAGAGCACCGCGCCACGGTCGGCGTGCTCGGCCGGGTGGGGTTTGCGGATCAGGGTCGCGGTGATCGGGTCCTCGCCGTCGGGATCGGGCCCCAGATCGAAGGTGTGCAGCTGGTAGTGATCGAGGAGATGGTCGGGCTCCCAGACCGGACCGGCAGACCGGCGGGTGGGCCCCTGTGCGGTGGTCACGTGGCGAGTCTAGTGGTCTGGCTGTCCGGTATTGCCCGGACCACAGTCGGGCCGTGCCGATGCATGCGCGCGGCGGCCCATGAGGGACAATGTCGCGTGGAGAGGGACGACGGTCGTTCCGGCTGCATGAAGTGGGGTCCGAATGTCTGAATCGGTGATCAAGACGGATGTGGCGTTGGTGGGCGCAGGCATCATGAGTGCCACGCTGGGTGCGCTGCTGCGGCAGTTGCAGCCCGACTGGTCGATCACCCTGTTCGAACGGCTTGACGCCGCGGCCGCCGAGAGCAGCGATCCGTGGAACAACGCGGGCACCGGCCACTCGGCCCTGTGCGAGCTCAACTACACCCCCAAGACCGCCGACGGCGACGTCGACATCACCAAGGCGCTCAACATCAACGAGCAGTTCCAGGTGTCGCGCCAGTTCTGGGCCCACGCCGTCGACAACGGCATCCTCACCGCGCCGGGCGAGTTCATCAACCCCATCCCGCATGTCGCCTTCACCCACGGCCCCGACGGCGTCGACTACCTGCGCAAGCGGTACGACAAGCTGGCCGCGCAGACCCTGTTCGAGGGCATGGAGTTCATCACCGACCCGGGCGAGTTCGGGGCGCGGCTGCCACTGATGGCCGACGGCCGTGACTTCGCCGACCCGGTCGCGCTGAACTGGTTCACCGACGGCACCGATGTGGACTTCGGCGCGCTCACCCAACAGTTGCTCAACTTCGTGGCCCAGGGGGGTGACATCCGCTTCGGTCACGCCGTGACCAATCTCACCAAGCAGTCCGACGGCTCCTGGCTGATCACGACCAAGAACACCCGCAGCGGCGCGAAGACCACCACCAACGCCAAGTTCGTGTTCGTCGGCGCCGGTGGTGGCGCCCTGCACCTGCTGCAGCGGTCGGGGATCGCCGAGGCCAAGGGCTTCGGCGGCTTCCCGGTCTCGGGTGTGTTCTTCCGCTGCCTGAACCCGGATCTGGTGGAACGGCACAGCGCCAAGGTGTACGGCCAGGCCGCGGTCGGTGCCCCGCCGATGTCGGTGCCGCACCTGGACACCCGGGTCATCAACCACACCAAGGGCCTGCTGTTCGGTCCCTATGCCGGCTGGTCGCCGAAGTTCCTCAAGAGCGGCAGCATCCTCGATCTGCCGCGCAGCGTGAAGCCGAGCAACCTGCTGCCGATGATGAATGTGGGGCTGACCGAGTTCGGTCTGGTCAAGTACCTGCTCGGCGAGCTCACCGCAAGCGAGAGTGACCAGGTGCGCACCCTCGCCGAGTTCATGCCCCGCGCCGACGGCGCCGACTGGGAGCTGATCACCGCCGGTCAGCGCGTCCAGGTGATCCGCAAGACGGGGACCGGTGGGTCGCTGGAGTTCGGCACGGCCGTGGTCGCCGCCGCCGACGGCACCATCGCGGGGCTGCTGGGGGCCTCACCGGGGGCGTCGACGGCGGTGCCGGCCATGCTGTCGGTGCTCGAGAAGTGCTTCCCGGCCGAGTACGCGGCGTGGACACCCACGCTGACCGCGATGATCCCGTCGTTCGGGCAGAAGCTCTCCGCCAACCGCGATCTGTTCCGGCAGGTGTGGGAGTGGACCGCCACCAGCCTCGAACTGCGCCGCGAGTCCGCGGCCGTGACACCCACCAGTGCCGGGTGAGTACCCGCGCTGCCGCTCCGACGGCGGCCGTGAGGATCCCGACGTCATGACTGATCCGACGCCGCAACCACATCAGTGCCGGGCCGTCGACCTCGGCGCGGCCACCCTCTATGGGCTGCTGCGCCTGCGGGTCGAGGTGTTCGTCGTCGAACAGGCCTGTCCCTATCCGGAGATCGACGGCCGCGATCTCGAACCCGATGCCCGGCACTTCTGGTTCGCCACCGACGACGGCACGATCATGGCGACCCTGCGCCTGCTGACCGACCCGCCCGGACCCGACGGCACGCCGCGGTTGCGGATCGGCCGGGTGTGCACCGCGCGGGCCCATCGCGGGTCGGGTCTGGCCGCGCGGCTGCTCACCGCGGCGCTGGCCGAGGTCGGCGCGCACGAGTGCCACATCGACGCCCAGACGTACCTACGGTCGATGTATGAGTCGTTCGGATTCCGTGCGGTCGGCACCGAGTACCTCGAGGACGGTCTCCCGCACATCGCGATGGTCCGGCTCCCGCCGTCACCATGACGACAGCGCCTATCACCCCCGCGACCCGGGCGTAGCCCAGGAGAGACGGCCCCAGGAGAGACCGCGTGGACGACGTGTCAGCCCCACAGATCACCAAGGCCCTCGAGGCGCTCGCCGCGCACGGCGTCGAGGACCCCGACATCCTCCGGGAACTCCTGGAGGCCGTGCTCGTCGTCGGTCAGGGCGTCGACCTCGACCGCGCGCTCCAGCGCATCGTCGAGGTCGCGGTCGGGGTGGTCGACGCCCGCTACGGTGCGCTCGGCGTGCGGGGCCCCGACGGCGGGCTCCGCGAGTTCGTCTATACCGGCATCACCCCAACCCAGCGCGCGAAGATGGGGGATCTGCCCGTCGGCCGCGGCGTCCTCGGGGTGCTCATCGACGATCCCCATGTCCTGCGCATCCCGGATCTCGCGAAGCATCCGGCATCGGTGGGTTTCCCGCCGAATCATCCCCCGATGACGACCTTCCTCGGGGCGCCGATCATCATCCGCGATTCCAATTTCGGCCGGATCTATCTCACCGAGAAACGTGGGGGACAACAGTTCACCGAACTCGACGAGACGCTGATCGCGGTGCTCGCGGTGGCCGCGGGAATCGCCGTCGACAATGCCCAGCTCTTCGAACGGGCCCGGTCCCGGCATCGGTGGATGCAGATCCTGGCGCGCCGCGGGTCTGAGCCCTTGGCGGGGATCGCGTTGTCGGACACCCTGTCCCGGATGTGCGACGACGTCGCCGAACTCGTCGGCGCGGTCAATGCCCACCTGATCACCACCGACCCGGGCGGCTCGGGTGAGCTCACCGTCGTCGGCACGACGCGGCACGGTGCCGAATTCCCCACCCTGACCATGCCGCCCGGGCCGGGGCTGTCGGTGATCCCGATCGAGCAACTCGGCGATTTCCCGCACCGCGGGGCGCGGTGGGTCACGGTGCAGCCCCTGCATCGGGCCTCCGGGGAGTTCGGCTTCCTGCTGATCGCCCACCGCGACAAGCCGTTCTGGGAGGACGAGGAGATCGCCGGGCTCGCCGGGGTCGCCGAGGTCGCCTCGCTGGCCATCGTCTACGCCGAGCAGCAGCAGGTCGCCCGCGATCTGGAGGTTCTCGAGGACCGCCACCGCATCGCCCGCGACCTGCACGATCATGTGATCCAGCGGCTGTTCGCCATCGGCATGTCCATCCAGACCCTGCAGGTCGGCCGGCAGTCCTCGTCGCAGGCCGTCGACGCCGCGGTGACCGCACGCCTGGATCAGGTGATGACCGATCTGGACCGGACGATCGCGCAGATCCGCACGTCGATCTTCGATCTGCAGTCGATACCCGGTCAGCACGACACCGCGACGCTGCGGCGCCGGGTGCTCGACATCGTCTCCGAACTGTCGGTCCATGCACCGATCTCGCCGAGTGTGAGCTTCTCCGGGCCGGTGGACACGGTGGTGCCGGAATCGCTGGGGCCGCACATCGACGCGGTGCTGCGGGAGGGGCTCAGCAACGCCCTCCGGCACGCGCAGGCCGAGCACATCTCGGTCTCGGTCAGCGCCGACGACGTCCTCGTCATCGAGATCAACGACGACGGGATCGGCATCGACACCGACGTGCCCTACCGCGGGCTGGACAATCTGACCCGGCGGGCGGAGCACTGTGACGGCACCTTCGACGTCGAGACCCGGCCGACACGTGCGGGTGGCCGCGGCGGCACCTGCCTGACCTGGTCGGTACCGCTGGCGACGAGGTAGCCGGACCAGGCGGTTTGCGCAAAAGGTGAGGGTCCCTCAAGATTGGTGGGATCGGCGTGGGCCATACTGGACGGTGGCCGCGCCGCCGACGGCGGAGGAGGACGTCGATCGGTGATGAGGCCGAGCGTCGCCGCAGACGCCTGCCGGGCGCCGACGGCGAATCGGGCAGGCCTTAGTGTTGCTTGCGTGTTGATCCGGTGCGAGCCGGGAAGAGAGGAGCCGACGAATGTTTCGTCGTATCGCCATCGTGAACCGCGGGGAGGCCGCGATGCGGCTGATCCGGGCCGCGCGGGACCTGGCCGCGGAGACCGGCGAGCCGATCGAGACGATCGCGCTGTACACCGACGTCGACCGCAACGCCGCCTTTGTGCGCGAGGCCGACGTCACCTACGACCTCGGTCCGGCCGCCGCCCGCCCGTACCTGGATCTCAAGGTCCTCGAGAACGCGCTCGTCGCAACCCGCGCCGAGGCCGCCTGGGTGGGCTGGGGCTTCGTCGCCGAGGATCCCGCCTTCGCCGAGCTCTGTGAACAGATCGGCGTCAGTTTCGTCGGACCGAGCGGTGCGGCGATGCGCACCCTCGGCGACAAGATCGGCGCCAAGCTGCTCGCCGAGGAGGTCGGCGTGCCGGTGGCCCCGTGGAGCGGTGGCGAGGTCGCCACCCTCGACGCCGCGCTCGCAGCCGCCGAGCAGATCGGGTACCCGCTGATGCTCAAGGCGGCCGCAGGCGGCGGCGGTCGCGGCATCCGCAAGGTCGCCGACGCCGCCGATCTCACCGATGCCTTCGAGCGCACCCGCGCCGAGGCCGCCCGCGCCTTCGGCAGCGGCGTGGTCTTCCTCGAACAGCTCGTCACCGGGGCCCGGCACGTCGAGGTCCAAGTGATCGCCGACGGGCAGGGCACGGCCTGGGCGCTTGGGGTGCGCGACTGCTCCATCCAGCGGCGCAACCAGAAGGTGATCGAGGAATCGTCGTCGCCGGTGCTCGCGGCCGACCAGGTCGCCGAGCTCAAGGCGTCGGCCGAGCGGCTGGCCGTCGCGGTCGGCTATTGCGGCGCGGCCACCGTGGAGTTCCTCTATCACCCCGGCCGTAAGATCTTCGCGTTCCTCGAGGTCAACACCCGGCTGCAGGTCGAGCACCCGATCACCGAGGTCACGACCGGATTCGACCTCGTGCGCGCGCAGCTGCGCGTGGCGTCCGGCGAGAAGCTCACCGGCACCCCGCCGGCCGAACGCGGGCACGCGATCGAGGCCCGTCTCAACGCCGAGGACCCGGACCGCGATTTCGCCCCCGCCCCCGGGCGGATCGCGATGCTCGACTTCCCCGCGGGCCCCGGCATTCGCGTGGACTCGGGCGTCGCCGAGGGCGACACCATCCCGGCCGACTTCGACTCGATGATCGCCAAGATCATCGCCTACGGTGCGAACCGGGACGAGGCACTCGGCCGGCTGCGTCGGGCGATCACCGAGACCCGCGTGATCATCGACGGCGGCGCCACCAACAAGGGTTTCGTCCTCGATCTGCTCGACCAGCCCGAGGTCATCGACGGCAGCGCCGACACCGGGTGGATCGACCGGGTGCGCGACGAGGGGCGTCTCGTCTCCGACCGGCACGCCGCGGTCGCGCTCATCGTGGCGGCCATCGACATCTACGAACAGGACGAACGCGCCGAACGGCAGCGTCTGCTCTCGACGGCGCAGGGCGGCCGGCCGCAGGTACAGCACCACGGCGGCAGCCCGATCGACCTCGACCTGCGTGGCAGCGACTACCGGGTGCGTGTCGCGCGGGTGGCCGCGCGGCGCTTCCGGATCGCCATCACCGCAGGCGAGGACGTTCTGACCGCCGATGCCGACCTCCTCCGATTCGACCGCCACACCGGACGGATCGTCGTCAACGGCATCCGCCACCGCGTGACCGCAGGCAGTCACGGGCCCGTCCACGTGGTCGAGGTCGACGGCGTCACCCATCGGGTCAGCGTCGACGAGGCCGGCGTCGTGCGCTCGCCCGCGCCGGCGCTGGTGGTCGCGACACCACTGCCCGTGGGCGCGGTGGTGGAGGCCGGGGAGCCGGTGCTCGTTCTCGAGTCGATGAAGATGGAGACGGTGCTGCGGGCACCCTTCCGCGCCCGGCTCACCGAGTCCGCGGTGGCCGTCGGCTCCCAGGTCGAGACCGGTGCGCCGCTGCTGCGTCTGGAACCGCTGGCCGACGACGCCGACGACGCCGATGCCGACGGTGACGAGGCCGTCGCCGACGCCGCGCCCGCCGTCGCACTGGAACTGCCCAGTGATCCCGCGCTCGCCCAGCCCCGGGAGCGGATCGAACACCTGCAGGCCGATCTGCGCGGCCTGCTCCTGGGCTTCGACGTCGACCCACAGGACGACACCAGGCTGCTCGGGGACTATCTGGCGGCCCGGCGCGAACAGGTCGCCGAGGGCTGGCGCCCGCTGGCCGACGAACTCGAGCTCATCGAGGTCTATGCCGATCTCGCCGAGCTGACCCAGGGCCCGGCCGAGACCGCGCCCGGCTCGGGTCGCGCCTTCCACAGTGCCCGTGAATACTTCCACACCTATCTGCGCAGCCTCGACGTCGAACGGGCGGGCCTTCCCGAGCCGGTGATCGCCCGGCTGCGACGGGCCCTGGCCCACTACGGCGTCGACAGCACCGACCGGACCCCCGAACTCGAGGCCGCGGTGTTCCGGATCTTCCTGGCCCAACAGCGCACCGACACGTCCCGGATCGCGGCGGCCCTCCTGCGGGAATGGCTGCACGAGCCGATGCCCGACGAGGTCCTGCGCGACCCGGTGGGGCTCGCGCTCGAACGCGTCGTCACGGTGTCCCGACACCGTTCGCCCGCGGTCGCCGATCTCGCCCGCGGCGTCGTCTACGCCTGGTTCGCGCAGCCCCTGCTGCGCCGGACCCGGGCGACGGTCTACGCCGAGGTCCGCAGCGCGTTGAGCCACCTCGACTCCCAGCCCGATGCCCCCGATCGCGCCGATCTCATCGCCCGGATGGTCCGCAGCACCGAACCGCTCGTGCGGTTGCTGGGGCAGCGGCTCGTGCGCGGTGTCGAGGACAACACGGTCATGTTGGAGGTCCTGACGCGGCGCTATTACGGCAACCGCGCGATCACCGCGGTCCGCACCGAGCAGGTCGGTGACTGCCGGTTCGTCGTCGCCGACCGGGACGGGCCGACCCTGGTGTCGGCGGCCGTGCGCTTCACCGAGCTGGCCGCGGCGGTGCGCGGTGCGGTCCAGCTCGCGAGCCAGGCGGCCGGGGCATCGGTCGACATCTACGTCTCCTGGGAGGATCAGCCCGACGGCTTCGACCAGATGGCCGAGCGGCTGCACGACACCCTCGTGGCCCAGGCCCTGCCCGCCCGGGTCCTGCGGGTCACCGCCACGGTCGCCGGCAGCGGCGGCGCCCTGCACCACCACTTCACGTTCCGGCCCACGACCAACGCCCTCGCCGAGGATCGGCTGATCCGCGGCCTGCACCCCTACATCGCGCAGCGGATGCAGCTCAAGCGGTGGCGCAACTTCGATCTCACGCGGTTGCCGTCGTCGGACAACGAGGAGGTCTATCTCTACCGCGCCGTCGCCCGCAGCAATCCCGAGGACGACCGGCTGGTCGCGTTCGCGCAGGTCCGCAACCTCACCGAGCTGCGGGAGGAGGATGGCCGGCTGCACTCGCTGCCGACCGCGGAGACCACCGTCGCGACCTGCCTGGACTCGATCCGGCGGGCCCAGGCCGACCGGCCGTCGGGCAAGCGGTTCAACACCAACCGCATCGTGCTCTACGTGTGGCCGCCGCTGACCTTCCCGCGCTCCGAGCTGGCCCGGATCGCCGACCGCGCCCTGCAGTCGATCGCCGGTGCCGGGCTTGAGGAGCTCCTGATCATCGGGCGGGAACGGGACGCGACCGGGGTGCTCAACAAGCTGTCGATCCGGATCTCCTTCGACGCCGCGGGCAATGAGATCGTCGAGTTCGGCGAGAGCTGGGACGACGTGGTCGAGCCGCTCGACGCCTACCGGCAGAAGGTGCTGCGCGCGGCGAGCCGCAACACCGTCTATCCCTACGAGCTGACCTCGCTGCTCGGTGACTTCACCGAATACGATCTCGACGCCGACAACGTCCTGGTTCCGGTGGACCGGCCCAAGGGCGCCAACACCGCGGCGATCGTCGCAGGCGTGGTCACCACGGCCACCGCGAAATACCCGGACGGGGTCACGCGCGTCGTGCTCCTCGGCGATCCGACGAAGTCCCTTGGTGCTCTCTCGGAGCCGGAGTGTCAGCGGGTGATGAGCGCGATCGACCTCGCCGAGCAGATGAGGGTGCCGCTCGAGTGGTATTCGCTGTCCTCGGGCGCCCGCGTCGCGATGAACTCCGGTACCGAGAACATGGACTGGGTGGGTGCCGCGCTCAAACGGATCGTCGAGTTCACCCAGGCCGGCGGCGAGATCAACATCGTCGTCGCGGGCATCAACGTGGGTGCGCAGCCGTACTGGAACGCCGAGGCCACGATGCTCATGCACACCAAGGGCATCCTCGTGATGACCCCGGACTCGGCGATGGTGCTCACCGGCAAGCATGCCCTCGACTTCTCCGGTGGCGTCTCGGCCGAGGACAACTTCGGCATCGGCGGCTATGACCGCGTGATGGGCCCCAACGGTCAGGCGCAGTACTGGGCACCGAACCTGACCGCGGCCCGCGACATCCTGATGGCGCACTACGAGCACACCTACATCCCGGCCGGCGACACCGGCCCGCGGCGGGTGGCCACCACCGACCCGATCGACCGCGACATCTCGGACTTCCCGCACGACGTCGTGGGCACCGAGTTCGCCACGGTCGGCGAGATCTTCTCGGCCGAGAAGAACCCGGACCGCAAGAAGCCCTTCGACATCCGCACCGTCATGCGGGCCGTCGCCGACGCCGACGCCGACGTCCTCGAACGGTGGGCGGCGATGGCCGACGCCCAGACCGCCGTCGTCTACGACACCCATCTCGGCGGCATCCCCGTCTGCCTGGTCGGTATCGAGTCCACACCCGGTCCGCGCCACGGCTTTCCGCCCACCGACGGACCGGAG
>JASGFO010000045.1:0-20969 GCA_047605505.1 Gordonia sp. (in: high G+C Gram-positive bacteria)
CCCTCGCGGTCCGGTTGGCGACCGCGGGCCCGGTCCCGCTGACCGCCCGGCTCGCCGCCCGCACCGCGACCGGGGCCGCACCGCGGATGGTCCAGCACTCGGGCGGGCTGCTGATCCTGCCGCGGGTCGACACCGAGGTCACGATCGTCGCCGTCCCCGAGGCCGGGCACACCGCCTTTGCCCAGGGCACCGTCCTGCATGTGTCGTTCGGCCCGGACAGCACCGACGATCCCTCGACCGACATCGCGCAGCTGACCCCGCGCGATGTGTCCGGGATGAGTTTCATCGAGCTGGCGAGCGTCGCCCCCGGCGCCGGCGCCACGATCACCGTGCAGACCCGCCTCGCGGTCCCCGATGCGCCGCTGCCGCCGCTGGCCGCGAAGGCCCGGGTGGCCTGTCGCAGTGTGCTGCGCACCGACCAGATCCCCGAGTCCGAGGCGCTGCGGATCCGCTGCGTCGTCGACACCTCCGCATCGATGGCGGCGCTGTTCGACCATCGGGTGGTCGCAGCCTGCGGTGAGGTCGTCGCCGGGATCGCAGCCGTCATCGGGGACGGCCCGACCGTCGAGTACACCCCGGCCGGTGGGGCGCCGGTACCGATTCCGCTGGCCGACCTCGGTGAGACGCTGCTGGCCGCGCCCGCCGCCGGGTACGGCCTGGGCGCCGACCTGCCGGCCGCGATCGGTGCGGCCGGTGCGGCCCGCACGCTGACCGTCGTCGTCACCGACGGCCCGGGCAGCGTCACCGGCGCCACGCCGACGGCGACGCTGCTGGTGTCACCGTCCCGCCGGGCCGCCGAACGCGCCGGTTTCACCGGGGCCTGGTTCCCGCCACCACCGGCCGACGTCGATCCGCGGGCCGCGCTGGTCGATGATCCGGCGGCGCTGTCGGCGCTGGTGGACGGCCTGGTGCGGCCGGCCCGGATCGGGGATGTCACCCGATGACCACCGACTATCCCGAAGCGGCGGAGCCGCAGTCGAAGTGCCCCCGATGCTTCAACCCCATCCCGTATGACACGGTCGCCTGGACATCGCGGTCGGGGTCGCCGGCCCGCAATGCCACCGCGACGGCGTATGCGGGGATCGAGACCCGGACACCGGAGGTGCACACCGCGACGCGGCCCGCCGACACCCCCGCCGATTGGGTGCCGACCGGTTTCGACGCCGCGACCGACCAGGAGGTCTGCCCGACCTGCCACTACCCGCTGCCCCCGTATTGGCGGTGGGGCGATGTGACCTGTGTGGCGATGGCGGGGGCCCGGTACACGGGCAAGACGGTGTTCATCGCGGTGCTCATCAAGCAGCTCGAGCAGTATGTCGAGCGGTTCGGCCGCGAGGTCATCCCCGCCGACGCCGAGACCCGCGGCCGCTACCGGCGGATCTACGAGGAGCCGCTGTTCGTCGAGCGCGGTCTCGCCCAGGCCACCCCGAGTGCCGCCAGCGAGGCCCACAATCCGTTGATCTTCGACGTCGGGGTGTGGGGTAATGTCAAGCGCTACCTGGTTATTCGCGATGTGGCCGGCGAGGATCTCGAGGCCGCCGAGACCGGCGGCCGGTCCTGGGACTTCTTCGCCAAGGCCGACGCCGTGCTGTTTCTCTTCGATCCGCTCCGCGTCGAGGATGTCGCCAATCAGCTGCGCGATCTCATCCCGGACACCACGCGCGTCGGCGGCGATCCGCGCGAGGTCTTGCGCCTGGTCATGCGGCTGATCGCCGACGGCAACCCCCGACTCGCCGTCATCCTCTCGAAGTTCGATGCGCTGCAAGCGCTCTCCCATGTCGAGCACAGTGCGTGGGGACAGGTGATGGGGCATCCGGGGGCCGCGTTCAACCGGGACCCGGGGCTGGTCAACCGCCGCTACGACGAGTGTGACGGACTGCTGCTCGACGCCGAGGTGCGCAGTCTCCTGCAGCGCCTGCGCGCGGGGCCGCTGTTGTTGAGCCTGACCAATCCGGTCACCGGCCGCCAGTATCGGAGCCGGTTCTTCGCCGTGTCGGCGCTCGGTGAATCCCCCGAAGGGGAACGCCTGCACCGCAACGGGATCTCGCCGTTCCGCTGCATGGACCCGATTCGCTGGGTACTCGCGGACCGGAATATCTTGCAGGAGTAGGCCCGAGGCGGATGCGACGCGAAAGGAGTTGCCGGTGGACATCCCGGATCATCTGACGACGACCACGGTCACCGCGACATGGCGTACCGCCGGTACCACTGAGCCCGGCCTCGACCTCGATCTGGCCGTACTCGCCCTGGCCCAGGACGGCACCGTCCTGGGCAACGCGTTCTTCGTCTTCTTCAACAATGTCCGCTCCCCCCACGGGGAGATCGCGTTGACCATCGGTGATCGCGGTGCGACGTCGGCGGTCATCGACCTCGGCGCGATGCCCGCGGCCTGCCACCGGATCGCCCTCGTCGTGAGCGTGTACAACCGGCTCGCCGGCTTCGGCCGGCTCCCCGACGCCGCGGTCACCGTCACCGACCAGCTATGCGGGCCGGTCGCCGAATACCCGCTCGCAACGCACGCCGCCGACGCCTTCGCCCTCACCTACGCCGAGCTCGTCCGCGACGGCGACCGATGGCGGTTTCTCGCGACCGGCCGCCGCCACGCCGACCTGCGGGCGGCGGTGGGTGTGCACGGCGTGACGGCGTGACCGGGTCACCGGGCCACAACCGGGTCAGGCAGTAGGGGTCGACGTAGTAGGGGTCGCCGCAGCGGGGGTCGATCCACCGCCGCCGACCTCGGCCACCCGCTCCGCCGCCTGCGCCATGGCCCGGTGCACGCACCGGGCCGCCCGGTGAAGCTGCTCCGGTGACATCGGCCCCTCGACGGGCACCCCGCCCTCGATCCAGACGACGAGCTCGTCCCCGGCGTTCTGTATCCGCAGGGTGACCGCGGGGCACTGCGCATTCCACCGGTCGCGCAATGCCGCCAGGTCCGTCGCACGCCCGGCGTCGGTGACCGTCTGCATGCCCCGGGCGATCAGACGTCGCGGCCCATCGTCGGACAGCCGCCAGACGACGTCGACGCGCAGGTCGTCGGTCCGGACCGGCACGATCAGGATCTCGTCGTCGTCAAAGCAGGTGGCACCCTGCTCGGTGAGCGTGTCCTGGAGCAGCTCCAGGGTCGGCCACAGCATCTCGGCGAAGTCCCGGCGTCCGCGGGTGAGGGTCACGTCCTCGGCCAACGTGGTCACGATCTCGGCGAGGAGCCGGGCGCGTTCGATCGCCACGACCGCGTGATATCCCGGCAGATGGGTGGCGAGCCACTCGCCGGCGTCATCGTCGGCGCCGGCGTCGATCAGCTTCTCGAAGTCGGCGAGCTGTTCGTCCGACAAGCCCTCGGACAGCCGGATGCCGACGCGTTCCTCCAACTGGACATAGGCCCGGCCCGCGAGGTCGGCGAGGTCGGCGCTGCCGAGGCCGGGCAGCATCATCACCAGCGCGGCGGCCATCGACGGATCCGGCAGGTTGTCGTTCATGAGATCTCTTTCCCTCGGCGAGGGCGCACGTTCGCCCCCTCGGCCCTGGGACCGATCCCGCCCTGCGGGCCGGTCCGCACCCCCCGCCGACCCGGGATCGGTGTCCGGGAGTGACAGCGGGGCGCCACCCCGGTCTTCGACGGAAAGGTCATCACCCATGCACCCCATCATTGATCCGCTCGCGCGGCAGCCCGAGGGACCCAGTATCGGCGAACACCGGGCCGCCGGGCGGCGACGCCTGGCCGCCCTGCCGCTGTGGGTGTCGCTGCCACTGCTGGCCGCGGCCGTCGTGGCACTGGCACTCTTCCTCCAGGGCGAGTACGCCATGATCCGCCTCATCGTGGACACCATCATCCCCGAGGCCGACGCCGGTACCCTCCAGGCCGTCAGCGTGACCGCCACCGTGGCGTATCTGGCGTGCTGGCATTTCCTCGGTTTCCGGGTGGCCCAGGCCGCCGCGGTGATGCATGAGGTGGCGGGCTCGGCCGGGCAGTCGCCGCGTCGTGCGGCGCTCGCCACGCTCGGCTGGTTCACCTCGGTGTGCACTCTCGTACTGGTGGGGGTGCTGGTGGCGATGTCCTATGTCCGCGCCGACAATCTGGCCGGCCAGCTCGCCGACGACGCCCGACGCCAAGCGGTCGAGGAGGCGACGACGCCACCCACCCCGGCCGAGCTCGACGCGATCGCCGCGCGGGCCTACGACGAGGCCTTCGGCGCCGACCTCTTGTGGACGCTGCTGATGCTCACGCTGCTGGCGCTGGCCGCCATGGTCGTCGGTCTCGCCATGCATTCGGTGGGCAAGTCCGCGCAGCTGGGGATCGCCGAGGCACGGCTCGGTGTCGCACGGCTGCTCGCCGACCGCGCCGCGACGCACCACCTGGCCCACCAGCGTCGTGTCACGGCGCTGACGGCCGCGAAGACCGCGCGCGCCTCCGTCGCAGCCAAGCGGCGCGAGGAGCTCACGGAACGCTACACCGTGCATGCCCCGCAGCACGCCCGCATCTATCTGGCGGCGCGCAAGGGGACGCCGGAGTTCACCGACCATCTGGTGCCGAAACCCGCTCAGCGCCAGTAGCCCTGTCCCAGTGCGGCGGAGGCTGCCGGGGAACCGCCGAATGCGGTTCCCCGGCAGCCCTTGTCGTCTGTCCACCGGCGCTGGCGGGAACGGTCCGCGGGCGGGATCGGTCGAGGGGGACGAGCGCCAACCCCGGGCGCACGAAGGAGAACACACCATGTACCTACCGTTCACCCGACCGAGTGCCCGACCGTCGAACACCGGCAACTCCGACGGCGACGGCGACCGCCCCATCCGCTGGTCCGAGCCGTCGCGTGAGGACGAGCGCTGCGCCTGCCGCGAGGGCAGACGGGACGGCAAGCGGGGCCTGTACCCTGACGCAGGCACCAACCATCTGCCGGCCACCGCGCGGTATCAGGCGAGGTTCCGCAATGCCAGCGCCAACAACGAGAAGGTGCTGGCCGCGCAGCTGTCGCCGCTCGACGAGCAGGATCAGGCGCTGGCCGCCGAGCAGAAGCAGATCGAGGCGGCGCTCATGGCGTTCACGGCGCCCGAGGAGCAGGCGCGTCGGGCCGACGAGGACCTCAAGGCCCGACGCGCCCGCCGGGCCGCCAACGCCGACCGGGCCGCCAAGATCGCCCAGAACGCGTCCCAGCAGGCCCGTCTCGACGCGATCAAGACCGAACGCGCCCGCATCGCCGAGGAGCGTGCCCTGCTGGTCCTGTCCGCGCTCTCGCACCGGGAGGCCGCACGTCAGCTGTGGGCTCAGCTCGTGGCGCTGTACTGGATGCACTACCTGCGGCATCACCCCGAGGCGCACGAGATCCGTCAGACGTACCCGGTCCCCGACCTCACCCTCGCCGACGACGTCACCGTCGTCGCCACCCGTATCCCCGGCACCTCTCTGAAAGGACTCTGACCATGTCGATCCGCAGAATCACGTTCACCCGCAAGCGCAGCACCACCACGACCGATCCGTGGGCGGTCGGCTTCACCGGTCGCGGCCCGGACCCCGCCACGGTCGCCGCCCCGATGGCCGCACCCCTGCCGCCTGAGGTGATGGCGGAGACCAGCCGGCTGCATCGCCTCGTCGAGGCGGAGATCGACCGGCTGCTCCCGGCCCTCGACGACGGGCATCCGCACATCCTCGACGCGTGGCTGCACAGCCAGCTGGCCGGGGCACGTGCGGCCCTCGACGAGCTCATCGCCCATCAGGACCGCATCGCCGACGAGTTGATCAACAAGGCCACCGATCGTGCGGAGCGCGCCGAACGCCGCCATCATCGCCGCGCGCAACGGGTCACCCGCCTCGCCAAGGATGTCGCGATCCTCCGTGGCGATCTCGCACCCCGCCCCCCGGCGACGCCGGAGCCGCCCGACGTCGGGGAGTCCGCCGCGGCACCCGCATCGTGGGTGCCCGAACCGGGGCCGGCCCGCAAGATCTGACGGGCCTGTCCCGCCTCGGCGCCCGCGCGCAGGCACCGCATGGGCCGCACCTTCCCCTGACCGGGAGGTGCGGCCGGTGCTGGTTGCCGGGTCCGCTCTCGCGCCGCACGGTTCCCCCCGCGGTGTTCCCGGGGCGGGATCGGTCGAGACGGCGAATGCCCATCGACCCAAAGGACGTACCCCATGAACTCCCGCACCTCCCGCACGACCGCCGCCGCCCTCGCCGTCGGCGCCGTCCTGCTGACCTCCGGCTGTCTGCTCGGCGGCGAGGACTCCCCGGCCCCGGCGGCGGTCCCCTGCGCGGTGGCCGCCGACGCCACCACCAGCGACGATTTCCTCGCGGCCAAGGCACCGCGGCTGGTCAGCCGGTTCCTGACCGACAACACCTGCGCCACGGTCACCGTCCGCGCGATCAGCAACAACTCCGTCGGCGAGAGCTGCACGGCCCCCGAGGTCCGCCTGGACACGTTGCGGGCGGCCGCCGACAACGTCGATGCCCGCCGATCGGAGATCCAGACGCGGATCGTCCCGCAGGTCACCTCACGGATCACCACCGTCACTGACTGTGTCCGGGCCGCGGACCGGGGGCGCGGCACCGACGTCGTCGGCGCGTTGATCGCGATCGCCGAGCTGTCCGGTTCGGCACCGCATGTCCTGACGATCTCGGATCTGGTTCAGAACGTCGGCGTCGACCTGCAGAACCGCGACCTCGCCGACCCGGCCGTCGCGGCCACGGCGACCACCGAGCTGACGGCGGCCCTGCGTCCGCTGACCGGCTGGCAGATCACCCTGGGTGGGCTGGGCGCCGGGACCACCTATCTGACGCCGGCGCATTCCGCTGCGCTGCACCAGGTCTGGGAGGGCGCGCTCACCGCGAAGGGGGCGACGATCACGCAGGTCGGCGTATAACGGCCGGCGGTCCGGGTGGGTTCGGAAACGTACTCACCCGGACCGCCGGATCCGCGCCGGGAAACCGGCGCCCGGCGCAGATCATTCACCGCCCACAAAATGGTCCCAGAAATGGTGACAGCCAATCGGTTTAATCCGATCAAACTATTGTCCCGACGTAATTCATACCCCTACGCTCGGCAAGACTGACATATTCCAATGAAGGAGCAAGTCATCGTGATCACCCCCACGAAACGAATCGTCTCGGCAGCGCTCACCCTGGCCGCCGCCGCGGGATTGTCCGCCGCCATCGCCGCCCCGCCGGCCGAGGCCGGGATCAAGACCGCGAAAACCCTGGAGACGCTCAATGTCCGCTCGCAGCCGAACTCGAGCGGCCGACTCCTGCGACGCATTCCGGGCGGTACCGCGGTCGGCATCAACTGCTGGACCAACGGCCAGGCCGTCACCGGCCGGTACGGCCGGACGACCATCTGGTACACCATCGACGGTGGCGGCTGGGTGACCGATGCCGGGCTCTACACCGGCACCAACAACCCGGTCACCCCGCGGTGCGGCACCACGACGCCGGCACCCGCACCGACGAATGGCCGTGCGGTGGGCGCCAAATCGTCGCACAACAGCGGTACATACGGCTACTGCACCTGGGGTGCCCTGGAGCTGTGGCGGCAGAACACCGGCTATTACCCCCGGATCTCGGGCAATGCCAAGGACTATGCGGCCTCGGCCCGCGCCAACGGCTGGACCGTGGTGTCCGACGCACAGCCGCGCAGCATCGTCGTCTTCGCGCCGGGGGTGCACGGCGTCGACCGGACCTATGGGCACGTGGGTTGGGTCACCTCGGTCGAGCAGCGGTCCGACGGCCGCTACATCCACTACCGGGACATGAACGGGCGTGCCGGATACGGCCAGTGGGGTAGCACGGTCACCAAGGACATCTCCGGAATGAGCTATATTCTGGCCCCGTAACCGCATGCGGCGACAATGCCCTCTGCCACAGCGTAAATGCCGCGGCAGAGGGCATTTGTTCGGTCATCGGAAATGGCGCCGGACCCGGCACTCACACCGGATGATCCGAATCCGAATTCGCGTCGGCACCGATCGTCTGTGCGCGCCGGATGATCCGGTCGGCGATCCGCAGCCAGTTGTCCCGAACCTGCGGAAACGGGATCAGCCACTGTGCCGGGAGCTCGGGGAGGGGATGGCCGAGTTCGGCGAGCCATATCTCGGCGGGAATCCAGCCGGCCTTGCGGTCCTGGGGTACCACCAGGTGATCGATCGCGTCGTCGAGGTCCGCGGGATCGCGGGTGGCGAGCGCCCGGAGCGCCCGGAGCGCGCGGAGCTCGGCCGCGTAGGTTGTCGGGACACCCGCGGCCGCCTCATGTTCATCGAGTTCGGCGAGCACGGCGGCGAAGTCGGCGGCACGGGCCAGCGACAGGTAGCCCTGCACCATGAGGCAGTTCTCGGTGTCGGTGCGCGCCTGCAGATCGACGGTGCGCTCCATCAGCATCCGGGTCTCCCGCATCGTCACCGTGGCGTGCCGGGCACGGTGCACGAGCTCCCGCACGTCGAGCTCCAGCCGTAGCCGCGCCGATGTCTTGCCGTCGCGGTAGGCGCGGAACGTCGCGGGGTCGCTGGCCGGCAGACCGTGGAATCGGTCGATCACCTGCCGCGCACGGGACAGCGCATCCGGTCGCCACCGTTCCATGACGTCCAGGGAATCCCGGAACCGCCGGAACAGGCGCAGAGTGATCGCGTGCTGCAGATGCGCGTCGGCGGAATGCTCGGGAAACTCCCGGCCGAGAGCTTCTGCGGCAGCGATGGACTGCGCCTGGTGAGAGAGCAGACGGAGCCGGATCAATCGCCACCGGGCGACCAGTCGGGCAATCTCGGAATTGCGTGGCCGGATTCTCCCCAGTGCGGCGGCCGACTCCGCAAACGGCAGCGCAATGGCCTGAATCCAGCGGATCACGTCGTCGGCGTCGGACGTCTGCCGGAGTCCCGCCGACGGAATCCGGGGAGCGAGCGCGGCGATCGTCGGACCGTTCTGTATCAGCGTCGCCAGCCCCGGCTCGTAGATGTCCCACTCGTGTCCGAGCCGGATCGCAAGTTCCAGGCCGGCGATCTGATCGTGATCGGAGTCCCGGTGCAGGCCGGCCCCAACGCGTGCGAGGGCCTCGACCATGCCCCGGCGGGCGGCAATGCGCCAGTCGCCACCGGACCAGCAACGGCGGGTCGTCCGATCCCGCTGGACCAGCTGCCGGATCTCGTCATGCACCCGGAAGGGATAGGTGGCCGAGGAGTCCTCCTCGACGAGCGAGTAGAGGATCGCCCGCTGCACCGCACCCCGGGGCACCTGGCCGACCGCGGCGG
The DNA here is from genome assembly GCA_047605505.1 of Gordonia sp. (in: high G+C Gram-positive bacteria). Taxonomy (GTDB): domain Bacteria; phylum Actinomycetota; class Actinomycetes; order Mycobacteriales; family Mycobacteriaceae; genus Gordonia. The sequence goes on from JASGFO010000045.1 coordinate 9,217, forward strand.
CGAGCTCGACGTCGAAGCCCGGCAGCACGCATGCCGCCCGGAATGCTTCCGCCTCGTCGGCATCCAGTGTCGCGATCAGCCTGGTGACCACCTCCGGCAGTTCCGTGTCGAGGTCCGATGAGGTGAATTCCCTTCCGGGGCTGTCGTTCTCCAGATTCTGCGCGAGTGCGAGGATCGCGTTGATGTGCAGGGGCACCCCGGCGGAGCGGTCAACGAGAGCATCGATCAGCGCGCCGGACATCCGCCAGTCCTCGGCGTCGCACCGACTCGTGTAGAGGTGCCGGGTGTCGACGTCGCTCAGCCGCCCCAGGAGATGTTGGCGCGGTTCGGGACTCGACGCACCGACCAGCCCGGGCCACGCCCGCGGCCCGGCGATCGGCAGGTCGGTACGGGTGACGTCGGCCCAGCCCAGGTGATCCCGCCCGGTGATGACGAACAACCCGTACGGCAGGCAGGTCACGAACTCCGCGATGGTGGCCTCCGATTGCCGGGTTCGCTGACGCTGGATCTTCTCAAACGGATCCAGGAAGAAGACGAGTGCCGGCCGTTCTGCGGGCTCGATGAAGTAGATCTCCTGCGTGAGCAGATACAACAGATCGGCGACGACGTCGGGCGCCTGGTTTCCCGCGGAGATCCGTCGAACACCGTCGAGGACTCGCGGCAGTTGATCGTGGTGGGCCAACGGACCACGGTCGGACGCGGCCGACACCGCGGCGACGATCCGCCGGACGTCGCCGGCGGTGAGCTCGGACGGCGGCCCGAGGCGCAGTTGCGCGGCGACAATCTGGAATGACCGGCGGACCCCTTCCGCGGCGTCGCCGGTCAGGCCGAGTCCCTCCTGTCCGCCGGTACGGACCTTTTCCAGGTAGGCGGCAAGTCCGACGTCGAACGCCGTCCACGTCTGTCGGGTCTCCGCCAGCGCCGTACGCAACGAGACCAGCAGGCCGACGAGGTCGATGTTGCCCTCGGATTCGTGAAAGTCCCAGCGCACACCCACGATCGGCGGCAGCGGCCACTCGCCCCAGTCATGCGGGCCGGCGAGTCGCCCGTCGGCCCAGAGCTCCAGCCGCCGCGACAGCCCGGTCTTCCCCAGACCGCTGCCACCGTGAAAGACCAGCACGGTCGGAAACTCCTCCGGCCGGATCTCCTCCTCGTCGGCGAGTCGCCGCCGTTGACGGCGTACCGCGGCGATCAGCGCCTCGCTTTCCGGTACCCGATCGGCAAAGCGGGCGGTCACCGGCGGCGGCGCCTGGATGCGGGGACGCGCAGGCATCAGACCACGGACGCGCGGCGGGGCCGGCGGGGGCCCGGACACCGTCGCCGGAGAGGGGCCGGCCGCCAGATCGCATTTCTCGAATCCGCGGCGGATCTTCACCAGCAGGGCGTCGCGCGGCAGCGTGTGATCGGTGATGGCCTGTCGGGTTCCGGTCACGTGATCGATTGCCCGCGGCAGTTCGGTGGGCTCAAGGTACACCGCCAGGAACGGCCGGCCCGCCCCATGCGCCTGATGGATCTCATTCGCAACCCCGTCGCGCGCCACCGAGACCTTCGAGACGAACAGGCAGAACACCGTGCACCGGGCGATCCGATCGCTGATCGTCTCGGCCCACTCATCGGTCGGTTCGATGCCCTCGTCGTACCAGATCCGATAGCCGTCCTCGTGGAGCTGGGTGAGGAGCGGGAACACGAGGTGCGCGTCGGCGTGTGCATACGACGCGAACGCGTAGGTGTCATCGCCCTGATAGGCCGGGAACGGCGGCCTCGGATTCACCACGCCGCCATTACAGCAGGCGCGGCGGTCGGGGGTCACCCCACGAGCCGCGGCCCGGTGCCGCCGCCCGGCGAATCGTCGTCGGGGGCATCGTCGCCCGGCCGCGGGATCCATCCGTCGCGCATCAGCTCGACCAGCAGTTCGGCGCGGTTGGCCACCGGTCGGCCCGCCTGCCGGTACTTTCCGGCGACCCGACCGTAGTGGGTCTTGACCGTCGACTCCGCGATCTGGAGCCGGCCGGCGGTCTCCGGGGCGGTGGCGCCGCGCGCGTACACCTCCATGACCTCGAGTTCGCGGACGGACAGCTCCACCCGGGCGCCGCCGTGGCCGGGGTGCGGTGCGCCGATCGCGTCGTGCAGGATGCGGCGCAGATCCGCGACCGGGTGCTGCCCGCCGAGCCACGTGACCCCGCGCGTCCGGGATGACAGCGTCGGGGCGACGAGGCCCACCAGCCGCGTGGTGACCCACCCGCGGGTGAGGGCGCGGATGCGGTGCAGCACCGTGTCGTCGGTGAAGAGCAGGACCCGCGGGCGGTGCTGCCCCAGCAGGGCGATCGGGACGATCTCGGCCGAATGGCCGGTCGCGTCGACCAACGCCGCCAGCGCATGGTCGAGGGCGCTGCCGACGCCGGCGACGACGATCCCGGTCTGCCCGAGATCGCGATCGCCGCTCGACGGTGTTCCGAATCGTCCGGTCATCGTGGTACTCCCTGCAGTCGGTGACCCGGAGGGTTCCGGGTCGGTACCCTCTGCACCGATCCCGGGCCCGACCGGACCTCACGCGACCTCGGCGGCGGCCAGGTCGGCGACGATGTTGGCGGCGATCCGCTCCCGCGTCGCCTGCGGGATTCCCGCGCACGCATTGCGGCGGGCGGCTCGCGCAAGTCGGTCGGCCACCTCGTTGAGCGGATGTCCCGCATGCCCTTTCACCCAGGTCACGGTGACCTGACGGCACGCCATCTGGCGCTGGATCGCGGACACGATCGACGCGGTATGGCTGCTCTCGACGTGGCGTTTCCCGGTGATCGCCGACACCGCGAGACGGCTGTCGGTGAGCACGGTGATCCGAGGTTCGCGACGCTCGGTGAGCGCCAGCAGGATCGCCTGCAGCTCGCCGTCGTGGATGAGCGCTTCGGACCTCAGATACCGCTGCTGCCACTGTCCCGACTCGGTGACATATGCGATCCCGATGCCGGGCCGGCCGGCGCGCTGGGACGCGTCGGTGGCGATGACCAGCGGCGTGGGTGCCGGGCGGTCCGGGACCGACGGTCCGGTCGGGGCCAGCGCCGCCGCCCGTTCCCGCAGCAGGTCCTCCGCCAGCACCCGCACACCTGACCGCTGGGCGCCGCTGAAGGTCGTCGGGGACAGATGGCGGTGCGGCGGTGCGCCGACGAACCAGTCCCGGACGTTCTTGTCGCTGATGTAGAGCTCCACGCGCAGATCACGGTCGACGGCGATCTGCTGCAGGCGGGCGAACGCGTCCACGGCGAGCACGCCGGCACGATCGTAGACATCACCGTCGGGTCCGGGGCGGGCGACGCCGTCGAAGTAGGCGATCTCGATGATCTCCTCGGCCGTCGGGCTCGTCGCCAGCAGCATCACCACATGCGGTCGCCCGGCGCCGACGCGCCGCCCCAGGATGACCGCGGCATGCGGCGGGAGCGGTTCCGTGAGCGGTTCCGTGAGCTCAGTGGGCGGTGCGGCGCCGTCGACGGCCGGCGGGGTGCGGGTGCCGGGCCGCTCGCCCACCCCGGTCGGTGGCGCGAATCGCCGGGCCCGCCACCCCAGCGCACCATGGCAGGTGTCGCGGCAGGTGTCCCGAATCGCCCGGGCGACTGCCCACCAGTCGTGTCCACGCATCGTATGTCCCCTTTCGAATGAGGTTCTGACACGTCCTCTACCCATCCCGGCCGCCCCGGCGCCGCACTCGTCGGACACATCGGAGGAGGCACGCCCGTCGTCGGCTCTGTCGGTGCCGTCCGGCACAATCCCCGCATGCACTCGACGATCGCGCGCACCTGGCCGACGGTGGCGGCGATCGTCGTCCTCGTCGGCGTCCTCGGCGGATGTTCGGCACCCGGGACCGAGACGACGGCAACGAACACCACGGCCACACCGGGCACCAGCACACCGGGCACCGGGCGCACCGATCCGTCGGGGCCGGCCACCTCCTCGACACCGGCCGGCGCACTCGCGGCCCTTGCCGCGCTGCCGGTCAGGGGCCGCGCTCCCACGACGGGATACCGCCGCGATCAGTTCGGGTCGTCGTGGACCGACGATGTCACCGTCGCCGGCGGGCACAACGGCTGCGACACGCGCAATGACATCCTGCGGCGCGACCTCGTCGACGTCGTGGTCAAACCGCGCACCCACGACTGCGTGGTCCTCTCGGGCACCCTGCCTGACCCCTACAGCGGCCAGACCGTGGATTTTGTCCGGGGCGCGCAGACGTCATCGCGGGTGCAGATCGACCACGTCGTCGCGCTCGCCGACGCCTGGCAGAAGGGCGCCCAGCAACTCACCCGCGAACAGCGCACCGATCTGGCCAACGATCCGCGCAACCTGCAGGCCACGATCGGCACGATCAACCAGCGCAAGGGCGCCGGTGACGCCGCCACCTGGCTGCCGCCGAGCCGGGCGTATCGCTGCACGTATGCCACCCGCCAGATTCAGGTCAAGGCGGCCTACCGGCTGTGGGTGACCGCGGCCGAGCGCGATGCGCTGGCCCGGATTCTGCACCGCTGCCCGGCCGGTGGACCGTAGCTGCCCGGCCGGGCAGCTACGGTAGGTCCCTGTGCCCCACTGGATCGCCACCGGACCGGGCGGACTCGATGATTTCGCCCTGGTCGAGACCGACCTCGGCGCACCGGCCCCCGGCCAGGTGCGGATCGACGTCGTTGCCGCCGGTGTCAATCCGGCCGACCTCAAACATGCGCGGGCCGCGACCCGGTTTCCGCTGCCGATCGGCTACGAGGTCGCCGGACGTATCGGCGCACTCGGCCCGCAGACCTCGATTGCCTCGGGACCAGCCCAGGTGGGCGATCCGGTACTCGCGTTCCGCGTGCGCGGCGGATACGCGTCGTCGATTGTGGTTCCCGCGGCCGACGTCTTCACCAAGCCCGCCGGCCTCGGGTTCGACGAGGCCGCCGGCCTGCTGCTCGCCGCCACCACCGCCGCCGATCTGCTGCGCGCCGCCCGGGCGACGGCCGGCGACCTCGTCCTGCTGCACGGCGCGTCGGGGGCGGTCGGCGTGATGGTGCTGCAGCTGGCCGCCCGCCGGGGGATTCGGGTGATCGGCACGGCGAGTGACCGACATCTGGCCCGGGTCCGCGGCTTCGGTGGCCTCGCCGTCGGCCACGGCAGCGGCCTGGCCCGGCGGCTCACCGCCCTGGTGGGTACCGAGCCGATCAGCGCCGCGCTCGATGCCGCCGGCACCGATGAGGCGATCGACACGAGTCTGGCGCTGGTGGCCGATCGCTCCCGGATCGTCACCGTCGCCGCCCCCGCGCGGGCTGCTGCCGACGGCTTCGTGGCACTCGGTGGGCGGCAACCCGTCAGCAAGGCGTTCCGCGACGCGGTGCGGGGCGAGCTGATCGCGGCGGCCGGACGCGGCGAGCTGACGGTGCCGGTCGCGGCGCGATTCGCGCTCGACGAGGCGCCCGACGCACTGAGGCTGGTCGCGGGCGGACATGCGGGTGGGAAGGTCGTGCTCCACCCGTCCATGCGTGATCACGCATGACGATGGTTGAAACGGCCAGATTCCTTGCCAAATCCGCCCGCATGTGCCCCAATATCGGCTGACTACAACGCCACACTTCGCGATGGTGGATTGTCATGAGTCCGCTGCACCCGGTCGTTCACCATCCCGCACCGACGGTCCCGCGGCATGCGGCCGTGATCGCCGAGGGCACCCTCCTCGATGACGCCCTGTGCGCGCTGATCACCGCGTCCGGCTGGAGCGCCACCCGCGTCGATCGGGGCAGCCGCTCCCCGGTCGTGCCCCGGGTGGTGCTGGTGCGGTCGCCCGCCGCGGTGCGCTACGCACGCAGTCAGCGGGCCTTCGACCACGCAGTGCTCATCGGCATCGACGTGCGGGCCGGCGATCCGGCCGGCCTCGACATTCCGGATTCGCCGCAGGCCGCCCACCGACTGACCGCGTTTCTCGCCACCCTCGCCGGTCACACCGCACCCACCGGCCCGGCGGTCCGGGTCACCGACCGGGAGTGCGAGATCCTCACCACCTACGCCATGGGATCCACGATGGCCGCGACGGCCCGCCGCTACCACGTCGCCGAGAGCACCGTGCAACAGCACTACCGTCGGGTGACGCAGCGCTATCGCACTGCGGGGGTGCCGATCAACAACAAGGCGCAGCTGCTGTTGCAGTTCATCGCCGACGGCCGGGTGAAGCCGAGCGACCTCGACGACGTGGGCTGACACCGCGCGTGGCACAGTGGGACCTGTGCTGATCCCGACGCTGAGCCCGGCCGCGCCCGACCTCGACGACGCCGTGGTCGTCGGTGACGATCGGCTCTCCCGGGAGGATCTCGTCGGGGTGGCCACCGCGGTCGCCGAACGCATCGGCGGTGCCCGGGTGCTCGCCGTCCTGGCGCGCCCCACCATCTCAACCGTCCTGGCCATCACCGGCGGCCTGATCGCGGGCGTCGCGATCGTGCCGGTCCCGCCGGATTCCGGGCGCCGCGAACTCGCGCACATCCTCACCGACTCCGGCGCCCAGGCGTGGCTGGGCGAGGCACCGCCGGACACGGGACTGCCGTCGATCCCGGTGCGGCGCTACGCGAAGTCGTGGCATACGCATCCCGAACCGCCTGCCGAGGCGACGGCGCTGATCCTCTACACGTCGGGGACGACGGGCCTGCCCAAGGGCGTGCCGGTGACGCGCCAGGCGATCGGCGCCGGCCTGGACGCGTTGGCGTCGGCGTGGGGGTGGACGGCCACTGACACGCTCGCCCATGGTCTTCCGCTGTTTCATGTGCATGGTCTCGTCCTCGGGCTGCTCGGACCGCTGCGGCGTGGTGGCCGATTGATTCACACGGTCGCCCCCCGACCGGCCGCCTATGCGGGCGCCGCCGCGGACGGTGCGTCGCTGTTCTTCGGGGTGCCGACGGTGTGGTCCCGGATCGCGGCCGAGCACGCATCGGCCCGCGCGCTGTCGGGGGCGCGGCTGCTGATCTCGGGCAGCGCGCCGCTGCCGGTGCCGGTGTTCGCGCAGATCGCCGACCTGACCGGACATCAGCTCGTCGAGCGGTACGGCATGACCGAGACCCTGATCACGGTGAGCACGCGCGCCGACGGCGAGCGCCGTCCCGGCTGGGTGGGTCGGCCGCTCGACGGGGTGTCGACGCGGCTGGTCGAGGCCGGCGCAGAGCTCCCGCATGACGGAGAGTCGGTGGGTGACCTGCATGTTCGCGGACCGATGCTCGCGTCGGGCTATCTGAACCGGCCCGACGCGACGGCCGAGTCCTGGCTCGGCGACGGCTGGTTCGCGACCGGCGACGTCGCGGTGATCGGCGACGACGGCATGCACCGGATCGTCGGGCGCCGGGCCACCGACCTCATCAAGTCGGGCGGCTTCCGGATCGGCGCCGGCGAGATCGAAACGGTCCTGCTGGCACACCCGGCAGTCACCGAGGTCGCGGTGATCGGCGTCCCCGACGACGATCTCGGGCAGCGGATCGTGGCCTACGTGGTCGGCGAGCGGTGCGACAGTGCCGTGCTCACGGACTTCGTCGGCGCCGAACTGTCGGCGCACAAGCGGCCGCGGGAGATCCGCTGGATCGACGCCCTGCCCCGCAACGCGATGGGCAAGGTGCAGAAGAAGCTGTTGGGGTAGGGGTCAGCGGCCCTCGGTCAACCGGACGTCGGCGATGTTGGCCCGGACCACCGCAGGCAATCCCCGCTGCTCCGAAAACAGGCCGTTTTTCCAGCATCTGTCGGGGATATCCCCGACAGATGCTGAATTTTCGCGGCCTTTTCTGACCATGACTGCGTGCACCCGGACCGGGCCGGGATCGGTCGCCTCGTTCGACATCGTCGAACGAAAGGCCAGTCATGTCACCATCCACCCCCGGCGCCGAGGGCGCCATGGACATCGCGAACCGCGCGATGGCGACTGTCCCCGCCTATCGGGAGTTCCTGCGCAGGCAGGGCCACACCGGCGGCCCGGTGAGCTCGCCTGCCGAGTTCGCGCAGCTGCCCGCCACGAGCAAGGCCGACTACATCCGTGCGTTCGATCTCGACGCATTGGTCTGGAACGGCGACATCTGTGCGGCGGGGATGTGGTCGTCGACGTCGGGTTCCACCGGCTCGCCGACCTACTTCCCCCGTGATGCCCGCCTGGTGGCCGAGGCCGCCGACGCCCACGACCGGATCTTCCGGGTGTTCGGGACCCGTCACCGCTCGACCCTGGTGATCGTCTGCTTCGCGATGGGCGCCTGGATCGGCGGGACGCTCACCGTCGAGGTGTCCGTCGAGCTCCGCGCGCGGGGGCATCGGCTCTCGGTGACCCCACCCGGGCTGGAGATCGAGGACGCGGTCAACGCCCTCGTCAACCTCGCGCCGCACTACCAGCAGGTGGTGCTCGCGGGGTACCCGCCGTTGCTCACGAAGGTCCTCGACGCGACTCCAAAATCCGCACTGGCACAGGATATTCACGTACTGTGCGCAGGCCAGGCGATCACCGAGCAGTGGCGGGATCACATCCTCGAGCGGATCGGCCGGCCGGGATGCCCGGAGCGGGTGGCCCTGATCTACGGCACCGCCGAATGCGGTGTGATGGGGCACGAAACGCCCGTCACCACCCGGATTCGGCGGCGAGCGGCAGCGGACGGGGAGCTGACCGAGCGGCTCTTCGGCGAGATCGACGATCAGCCGACCCTCGTCCAGTACGACCCCGAGAGCCGGTACACCGAGGTCGACCCGGCGGGCTACCTCCTGTTCACCACCGACGGCCCGCTCCCGTTGATCCGCTACCGCATCAACGATGTGGGCGCCGTGCTGACCGGGGTCGAGATCCGTGAAATCGTCACGGCTGCAGGCTATTCGGATATCGCCGAGCAGATCGATCCGGCCGCCGGATTCCTGGTGCTGCACGGTCGGCCGGAGGTGGCCGCGACCTATTGCAGCCTGAACATCTATCCGGCCGATCTCCGGGACGCCTTCGCCGACCCGGAATTGACGGCCCGCGTGACGGGCAACTACCTCATCCGGTCCGAGCTGGATGCGGAGTGGGACGAGAAGCTCAGCGTCGCCGTCGAACTCCAGGAATCGGCCACCGCCACCGAGGGCGTCGACGGTCAGTTGGCGCGGGCCTGCGAGGAGTCACTCATGCGTAACAACGGCGAGTACCGGGCGCTGCGTGATCGCAGCGGTGGCCACGCGCGCATCCACATCGCTCTCCACCGCTACCGCACGGGACCGTTCCGGCCCGGCCCGAAGAGCGCATAGGCCGGTGCCGCCGGCCGGGGTACTCACATCTCGTGCCCGGTCGGCGGCACCCCCATCCGCCCAACCCCACCACGGAAGGAACACCCATGATCCAGATCCTTCACCCCACCGCCGACCGCGCGGCCATCGCCGCGTTCCGGCGCACACACACCTACGTCGATGCGTGGGACTCCGCCCTCGACGAGCTGGCGGCCCTCGACCGCCTCGATCCCGGCCCGACCCCCGTCGACCCCGATCACCTCGACCTGGTCAGCCGGTATGTGGTGTTCGACTGGCGACGCACGATGGTCCGACTGCCCGACGCCGACACCTTCTACCGGCTCAAGACCGCCCGCAACCGGTACCTGATCACCGATGACGAGCAGCAGCGCTGGTCGCGCGCGGTGGTGGCCGTCGCCGGGCTCAGCGTCGGTGCCTCGGTCCTGCACGCCTGCGCGCTGACCGGGGCCCGCAACCTTCGGATCACCGACCTCGACACCCTGGGCCCGACCAACCTCAACCGGCTGGCCGGATCCGTGTGCGATCTGGGCGTGCCGAAGACCACCCTCGCCGTCCGCCGGCTTCTCGAAGCCGACCCGTACACCCGGATTCACGCCTTCCACGCGGGGTTCAGCGCCGACATCGCCGACGACTTCCTCGGCGGCGCAACGACCCCCGCCGCGGATATCGTCCTCGAGGAGGTCGACGACCTCGCGATGAAGGTCGAGATCCGTCGCCATGCCCGCACCCGCGGAATCCCGGTGGTGATGGTGACCGACGACGGCGACAACGTGATCGTCGACGTCGAACGCCATGACCTCGACCCCGACCATCCGCTCTTCCACGGCCGGGCCGGTGACCTCACCGACCTTGACGTCGCGGCCCTGCGCCGACCGGCCGACCGGGTGCGGCTGGCCGGGCAGATCGTCGGCGACGACGTCAGTCCCCGGATGCTGACCGCGCTGGGCCAGGTCGGGACGACGATCCCGTCGTGGCCACAGCTGGGCACCGCGGCGACCCTGGCCGGCGCGGTGGGCGCGGTGACGGCCCGCCGGATCGTGTGCGGGGACGACGTGCCGTCGGGCCGGTGGCGGGTCCGGATCGATGACGTGGGAACCGGTTCGCGCTGAACCTGTCGCGGGCGGGGGCTACCATCCGGTGGATGAACTCGGCCCCCGCCGACGGCCCCTCGCCGATGGCGCGCGGGCTGTCCATCGCCCGCTCGCTGCTGTCCATCGCCCGCTCGCTGCTGCCCTTCGCGGCGCTGGCCGCGGTGATCGCGGTCGGGCTGTGGACCTTCGTCGCGTTCGGGCACGTCTTTCCGCAGTCCGGGATGATCCAGCGGTTTCTGGCGACACTGGTGACCTTCGCCGGCGGATATCTCCCGCCGGCCGAGGGACCGGACACGACGCCGCCGACGGCGATCGCGGTGCCGTCGGCGGTCGCCTTCGCCATCACCTTTCTGGCGGCGGCGTCGGTGGTCTTCGTCATGTCCCGGCGCGCCCGCAATGCGGTGCGGGTGTGGCGGGCGCGTCCCCATCTCGTGGTGATCGGTTCCGGTGAGACGGCGGCGGCCATCCTTCATTCCGCCGTCGCGCATGGCATCGAGACCGTGCTGGTGGCCGAGACCGAGGAGTCGGTGGCGGGGCGGATCGCCCAGGGTGCCGTCCCGCTGTTGACCGTCCCCAATCTCGAGACTGCCGGCCCGGGACTCGTCCGGCTGCTCAAGAATTCCGAGAATGTGGTCGTGGCAAGCGAATCCGCGTCCGAGAATCTTCGGCTCCGGGGGATCCTGCGCAGCCACCGGCCCACCGGTTCCGACGTCGACGAGTTCCGGTCGCTGCTGGCCGTCGTCCACGATCCGCATCTGGCCGAGGTGCTGCGGCCCACCACCCTGGCGGGCAGCTTTCCCGAGGAGGATGTCACCTGCCCGGCCGAGAACGTGGCCGAACACCTCTGTCATCTCATCGATGCCGCCGCCACCGGCGACCGGGTCATCGCCAAGGACACGACGGTCCGGCTCCTCGTCACGCGGGTGGTGGTGCAGATCGTCGACGTGGCGGCCACCCCGTACGACGCTCCCGGCACCGCACTGTGGGATCACCTCGCCGAGACCATCGAGCTGTGGGTGCGCAGATCCGCCTGGGGCCGGCTGTTCCTCCAGGGCGATGAGCGCGCCGACCACACCTTCAACCCGCTGGCGCCCGTCGAGGTGATCGACGGATCCGGCCCGCTGCCGACCGCGAACACCGTCACCATCCGGATCTATGCCGGCTCGCCGACGGCCGCGGTGACCGCGGCTGTCGGCGATCGCATCGCGCATCCCACCGACCTCGCCGACCTGACCATCGTGGTGGCCGACCTCGCCACCGCGCGGGCGGCGACGGGTCTCGTTCCGGGGTCCGGTCTCGTTTCGGCGGGCGCGGGTGGCGCGGCCCCACCGGTGCCGACCGGCCGGGAATGGCTGGCCGCCGGCGCACCCATGCCGACGGCGGCAGCCGGCGCCGACCGCCAGCCGTCGGCGCGCACGCACGTAG
>JASGFO010000046.1:0-20741 GCA_047605505.1 Gordonia sp. (in: high G+C Gram-positive bacteria)
CGCGGTGTTCCCGCTGTCGACGTGGCTGCCCGACTCCTACCCGACGGCCCCCGCACCCGTCACCGCGGTGTTCGCCGGCTTGCTCACCAAGGTCGGCGTGTACGCGATCATGCGCGCCCACACGCTGCTGTTCCCGGGCAGCGCGATGGACTCGATCCTGCTCATCGCCGGGCTGCTGACCATGCTGGTGGGCATCTTCGGTGCGATCGCCCAGGCCGACATCAAACGGTTGCTCTCGTTCACGCTGGTCAGTCACATCGGGTACATGGTGTTCGGGATTGCGTTGTCGTCGAAACTGGGCATGAGCGCCGCCATCTACTACGTCGCCCACCACATCCTCGTGCAGACCACGCTGTTCCTCGTGGTGGGCCTGGTCGAACGGCAGGCCGGGTCGGCGTCGCTGCGACGGCTGGGCGGACTCATCGCGAGTCCGCTGCTGGCCGGGCTGTTCCTGCTGCCCGCGCTCAACCTCGGTGGTATCCCGCCGTTCTCCGGGTTCCTGGGCAAGGTCGCGCTGATCCAGGCCGGCGCCGCCGACGGATCGGTGCCGGCGTGGCTGCTCGTCGGCGGCTCGGTCATCACCAGCCTGCTGACCCTGTACGTGATCGCCCGCATCTGGACCAAGGGTTTCTGGCGTCCACGCGCCGACGCCCCCGAGGGCCGGCTCTCCGACCGGGCGCCGTCGGCGCTGATCGACGAGAGCTCCGACATCGCCTTCGACGACCGCGACGACGTGGGCCGGATGCCGATCGCGATGGTGCTGCCGACGATGGCGATGGTGGCCGCCGGACTGGTACTGACCGTCTGGGCCGGGCCGATGTTCGGGTTCACCGATCGCGCCGCCGACGACATCATCGATCGCCGCAACTATGTGGGCGCCGTACTCGGCAGCGATCCCGGCGCCGACCCGATGGCCGGGGGCGGGCGATGAGCACACCGACGCCGGTACGGCCGGTCGGCAAGGGCCCGGTCAAGAGTTTCCTGATCATGGCGTGGCGGCTGCCGGTGCTCGCCGTGGCGTGGGCGCTGGTGAGTGCGTGGGTCTGGCTCCGCGGACATGTGCGGATGCGGTGGCTCGGCGGCGACGCCCGCGAGATCGGGGTACGGCTGTGGACGATCGCGTGGCTGGCCGGGGTGTGGGTGCTGTTGTGGGGCACCATCTCCTGGGCCAACGTGATCGGCGGGGTGGTTCTCGCGGTGGCGATCGGGTTCCTGCTGCCGTTGCCGCGGGTGCCCGTCGAGGGCCGAATCCATCCGGTGTCGACGCTGATCCTTCTGGGCCGGCTGATCGTCGACTTCGTCGTCTCCAGCGCCCAGGTCGCGTGGGCCGCGATCCGGCCGGGCCGACCACCGCTCGGCGCGGTCCTGCGGGTGCGGGTGGCGATCAAATCCGACATGGTGCTGACGCTCGCCGTCGACTACCTCAACCTGGTGCCCGGCACGATGGTCCTCGAGATCGATCACCGGCGGCGCATGCTGTACGTGCACGTCTTCGACGTCCGGTCCGACAAGAAGGTCCGCGACTTCTACCGGCAGGTCGCCTTTGTCGAGCGGATGTTCATCAAGGCCTTCGAGCGTGACCGCGAGTGGCATCCGAGCCCCTATCACGGCATCGACGACGAATTCCATCATGTGCACGCCGACGACCGTGCCGCGGCGATCGCCAACCATCCCGACATCGCGCGCCGCTCGGCCGGTGACCGAACGGAGTCCCCATGACGACTGTGTGGTTTCTCGTCGCCGCGATGCTGCTGGTGGCGGCGGTACTGATCACCGGACGGGTCCTCGCCGGCCCGACCACCCTCGACCGGCTGGTCGCGCTCGATGCGTTGGTCGCGGTGTGCATGTGCGCGCTCACAGCGTGGGCGGCCTACAGCGGTGACACCACCGTCGTCCCGGCGATCGTGGCATTGTCGCTGCTCAGCTTCGTCGGATCGGTGGCCATCGCCCGCTTCCGGGTGCGGGACGATCAACAATGACCGCCGACATCATCAGCGCCGCCTTCCTGCTCGCCGGTGCGCTGCTCGCACTGACCGCTGCCATCGGCATCGTCCGGTTCCCCGACACACTGTCGCGGATGCACGCGGCCACCAAACCGCAGACCTTTGGCCTGCTGCTCATGCTGATCGGGGCCATCATCACCATCGGCGGCCACGTCGATGCCGGCATGCTGATCCTGACCGGGATGTTCGCGCTCATCACCGCACCCGTGGTGGCGCACCGCATCGGTCGGCTGGTCTACCAGGAGCAGCGTGCCGAGGACGGCCTGCTGCCGCGCGACCAGATGGAACGCGGGGACCGGGACTGAACGTCCGGGACCAGGGTTCCAGAGCGGGGCTTCGAGGCTCGCTGCGCTCACACCTGTTCCGAAAGTAGCCCAGGATTTCCCGCTCGAACGGGCGGCGTAAGCGCCCTGGGGACTCAGCCGGCAGTGGAAGCAATGGGACACCACCCGAACCCTCCCCTGCCGGCTGAGGAGCGAGGAGCCCCAGCGACGAGCCTCGAAGCCCCGCCACACACCGCCCGACGACACCGACGGCCGCGCTACGCGGTCTTGACGATCCCACCGTCGATGACGATCTCGGTGCCGGTGATATTGGCCGCCAGCGGGGAGACCAGGAAGGTGATCAGCGCCGCCACCTCGTCGGGTTCGCTGATCCGACCGGTCGCGATGCCGAACATCGCGGGCATGGCGGCCAGGAACTCCTCGTGGCCGAGTCCCGCCGACGCCGCCACCCGAGAACCGAAGCCGCCCGGATCCCGCCACAGCCCGGTCCCGACCGGCCCCGGCGACACCGTGTTGACCCGCACCCCATCGGGACCGAACTCCTCGCTCAGCCGCTTGCCGAAGGCGACCAGCGCCGCCTTTGCCTCGCTGTAGCCGACGGGTCCGGTGGCCGGCACCCGGGCGTTGATCGACCCGATGTTGACGATCGTGCCGCGCCGCTCGACGAGGCTGGGCAGCGCCGCCCGCGCGGCCCGGACCGCACTGAAGAGGTTGAGATCGAACAGGTCCCGCCACTGCGCCTCGTCGGTGTCGAGGAGACCGCCGAGGCGTAGCCGGTCGACGTCACCGGCTCCGACGTTGTTAACCAGGATGTCGATGCCGCCGCTCACCGCGACGGCGTGGTCGATCACCGCCGCCGCGCCGTCGGGGGTCGCCAGGTCGGCGGCGACGGGATGCGCCACGACCGCGGCGAGGTCGGGGGTGACCGTCCGCGAGGCCCCGACGACGCGGACCCCTTCGGCGGTCAACGCCTGGGCGACCGCGAGGCCGATCCCGCGGCCGGCGCCCGTGACGACGGCGGTTTTCCCGGACAGTAGCAGCTCCATGATGATCACCTTTCTTGAACTACTGGTCAAAAATATGGGCAGCCGACAGCCATCCCGTCGCCCCGACGACGGATGTCAGAGGATGGCGAGGGCGGCGTCGATGATGCGGTAGAGCTCGGGTGCCTCGTGGGTCATGGCCATGACCCGCAGGCCGGCCAGGGTGTTCGCGAAGTAGTCGGCCAGCGCCCCGGCGTCGAGTTCCGCCGCCACGTCGCCGGCGCGCTGGCCGCGGGCGATCCGCTCGGCGAACCAGCCGGTCTGTTCATCCTGCATCCGGCGGAGCCGACGGGCGAGTTCCGGTTCTTGGCCGGCCAACTCGACGGCGGTGTTGCCGATCAGACAGCCGCGCCGGCGGGGCTGCGCCAGATCGGTGTCCACCACGAACCGCAGTGCCGCGCCGAGACATTCGCGGGTGGTGCCGGGCCGTTCGAGGAGTTCGGCGGCAAGGGCGCGGATCTCCTCGTGATAGGCATCCAGACAGCGGTCGAACAACGCGCGCTTACTCGAAAAGGCGTTGTAGAGGCTGCCTTTCGCAATTCCGGTCGCCTCGGCGAGCTGGGCCGGCGAGGTGTTCGCGTAGCCGTTGGTCCAGAAGACCTCCATGGCCCGCCGCACCACGACGTCGTCGTCGAAGTTGCGCGGTCTGGCCATGGACCGACCCTAGAGCATTCTTGACCTACAGGTCAATATCTGGCTGTTCCGCATTCTCCGCGATGATCGCCAGCACCGCGTCACCGTAGGCGTCGAGCTTCTTCGCACCGATCCCGCTGATCCCGCCGAGCTCGGTCGACGACGACGGCCGGTGTTCGGCCAGGGCACGCAATGTCGCATCGCTGAAGACGACGTACGGCGGCACGGCCTGCTCGCGCGCGGTGGCGGTCCGCCAGGTGCGCAGCGCCTCGAAGAGTTCGCGGTCGGCGTCGTCGAGGGTGTCGGCGGCCGTGGCCTTGCGCACCTTGGCGCCGCCGCCCCCGGTCCGTCCCAGCACATCTCGTCGTAGTGGTACGGGCGTCTCACCACGGAGCACGCCGCCGGCCCCATCACCGAGCGCGAGCGTGCCGTACTCGCCGGTCGCCACGATGATCCCGCGCGCCAGGAGCTGACGGACGACGCTGCGCCAGTCCTGGTCGGACAGGTCGGTGCCGATGCCGTAGGTCGAGAGCGCGGCATGCCCGAGCTTGCGAATCCGTTCGTTGTCGGCGCCGCGGAGGATGTCGATGAGGTGCCCGGCCCCGAAGGACTGCCCGCGGTCCCGGTCGAGCCGCACGATCGTTGACAACAGTTTCTGCGCCGGGATCAGCCCGTCGAAGGTCTCCGGCGGTTCGTTGCACGTATCGCAGTTCCCGCACGGCGCGGCCTCCTCACCGAAATACCCGAGCAGGTTCTGGCGGCGACAACTCACCGTCTCGCACAGCGCGAGCATCGCGTCGAGATGCCGGCCGAGCCGCATCCGGAAGGCGCGATCGCCCGGACTCTGATCGATCAGGCGCCGCTGCTGGACCACATCGCCGAGCCCGTACGCCATCCACGCCACCGACGGCTCGCCGTCGCGTCCGGCCCGCCCGGTCTCCTGGTAGTAGCCCTCCACCGACTTCGGCAGATCGATATGGGCGACAAACCGGACGTCGGGCTTGTCGATGCCCATCCCGAAGGCGATCGTCGCGACGACGACCACCCCATCCTCGCGCAGGAACCGCACCTGGTTGTGGGCGCGGACCCGCGCGTCGAGACCCGCGTGGTAGGGCACCGCGTCGATCCCCTGCTTGCGCAGGAACTCGGCGGTCTGCTCGACGCTCTTACGGCTCAGCGCATAGACGATCCCGGCCACCGGCGTCGCCTCGTCACCGGTCTGCCCGAGCAGCCCGGGCACCGACCTGATGAACGCGACGAGCTGCCGACGCACCTCGGCCTTCGGCACGATCCGGTAGCTGATGTTGGGGCGATCGAAGCTGGCCACGAAATGCCGGGCCGTGCCCAGCTGGAGGCGTTCGGTGATCTCGCGGTGGGTGTCGCGGGTCGCGGTGGCCGTCAACGCCATCCGGGGTACGCCGGGAAAGCGCTGTGCGAGATCGCCGAGCGCGAGATAGTCGGGCCGGAAGTCGTGGCCCCACTGCGAGACACAGTGCGCCTCGTCGATCGCGATGACGCTCAACGTCCCACGTTGCAGCAGCGCGGTCATCGACGCCCCCGACAGCCGCTCCGGGGCCACATAGAGCAGATCGAGTTCACCTGCGGAATAAGCGGTTTCGACCTCGGAGCGGTCCTGCGCCGATTGCGTCGAGTTGAGGTAGGCGGCGCGCACACCGTTGGCGCGCAGCGCGTCGACCTGATCGTGCATGAGCGCGATCAGCGGGCTGATCACCAGCCCGATGCCCGGCCGCACCAGCGCCGGGATCTGATAGGTGAGGCTCTTGCCGCCGCCGGTGGGCATGAGCACCACGGCGTCGCCGCCCGCGACCACGTGGTCGATGATCGCGGCCTGATCACCGCGGAAGCCATCGTAGCCGTAGACGGTGCGCAGCGCCGCGAGCGGCGACTCGAACCGCGCCGGGGCCATCCCGGACGGTCGCGCGCCCGACCGCCGGTCGTCGGCGGTCACCGGAGCTCGCCCACCACCGACGCGACCACGGCCCGCAGATCGCCGTGCTCCCGCAGCACCCGGCGTTGTCGCTGGTAACTCGTCCCGTTCTCGACGATCCCCGCAACCGCGGCCAGCTCATCAGCGCAGTGCAGGTCGGCGGCGACCGGCGCGAGACGGTGCAGGAGGTCGGTGAGGTCATCGGTGACCAGGCGTTCGGTGCACTCGGCGTCGAGGATCACGATCGCGTCGAGTCCGTAGCGCGCTGCCCGCCACTTGTTCTCCTGCACCAGCCAGGGCGCCATCTGGGGCAGGGTCTCCCCCGCGATGAGCCGGCGTTCCAGATCGACGACGAGGCAGTGGATCAGCGCCACGACCGCCGACAGCTCGGCCAGATTCGTCATCCCGTCGCAGACCCGCACCTCGATGGTGCCCAGGTGCGGCGCCGGCCGGATGTCCCAGCGGATCTCGTTGAGATGATCGATGATCCCAGTGGTCTTCTGGTCGGCGACGAAGGCCTCGAACTCGCGCCACGTCCCGAACTGGAAGGGCAGCCCCGCCGTCGGCAACTGCTGGAACATCATCGCCCGATTGCTCGCATAGCCGGTGTCCTGGCCGGCCCACATCGGCGACGACGCCGACAGCGCCAGCAGGTGCGGGTAGTAGTTCAGCAGCGACGACACGATCGGCAGCACATGGTCGCGGTGCCCGATCCCGACGTGCACATGCACACCCCAGATCAGCATCTGCCGCCCCCACCACTGGGTGCGCTCGATCAGTTCGGCGTAGCGGTGTCCCTCGGTGAGCAGTTGCGTCGACCACTTGGCGAACGGATGCGTCCCGGCACCGTAGAGGTCGACGCCCACGTCGCCGGCCACCGAGCGGACGGCCCGCAGCGTCGCCGCCAGGTCGGCGACCGCCGCGGCGGTGGTGTCACAGATGCCCGTGACGAGTTCGACGGTGTTGCGCAACAGCTCCTTGTGCACCTTGCCGGCGAGATGCGGGAACCGCCAGCCGACCTCGGAGAACAGATCCGCGGCCGAGTTCGCCAGATCACCGGTCACCTGATCGGTGAGGGCCAGTTCCCATTCGACGCCCAGTGTCGGGGCCGGTGAGGCGGCGAAGTCAATGGGCTCGATCAGCGGCACGCCGCAATCCGTTCCGGGTGGCTCAGGAGGCGTCGATGGTGCCGCAGGCGAGTCGGGTGTCCCCGTCGCCGGCGACGAGCAGCGTCTTGCCGGTGACCGCGTCGAGATCGCCGGCGACGGTGGTCGTGGTCGACCCGGAACCGTCGGCGAGGATGTTCACCGGGACGAGGCTGATCCCGGACACGGCGGCGCCCGCCGAGGCGAAATCGCCCTCACAGGTGGCGCCGGTGTGCACGCTGAGCGGATGGACCCCGGCGGGGATGCCGCTGCCCTCGTTGATCTTCACCGTGACGGTCAGGGTGTCGCCGCTGGGCGCGACGACGAACTCGCCGACGGTCTGGCCGCCGGCCTTGACCAGCTCACCCATGCCGTGATCACCCTCGGGGTGGGTGAGGCCGCCATCGGTGTCGCCGTGCCCGCTGCCCGCAGGCGGGATGCCGTCGGCCTCCTCGATCCCCGACGTGGGCGCCGGGTTGCCCGACTGGACGGCCGGCGTGGTGCCGCGGTCGTCGGTCGTCGGCTCGTTGGGGGTACAGGCCGACAACGCCACACCGGCCGCACCGGCCGCCGCGAGTACCGCCAGCGCGCGCACCGCCTGGGACTTCGAACTGACGGTCATCTCGCTCCTCATACAGTGTTGGGGGAACCGGCCGGGGCTTCGGGCCGGAAGTGCTGGTGTCTGCGCGGCTCATTTTGTCACCGCAACCACCGCGATACCGTTCTCGCAGGGCGAGAAGCCGTCGGCGAGCGAATCCCGCGAGTTGAGCTCAAAGGTCGGGAAGCGCTCACGCAACGCGTCGGCGATCTGCTGCGCCTCGGACTCCTGCGCACTCGTCGAGTACACGATCGTGTTCAGGGTGAACCCGCCGGGATAGTTGCGCTCGCTGATCGGCCCCGACGCATTGCTGACCGAAAAGCCCGCACTCTGCAGGGCGTCGATGACGTCGTCGGCGAGCCCGGCAATGTTGTCGCTGGCGTTGTAGACGCACACCTTGGCGGTATGGGCTGCGGCGCTGCTCGTCGCCGAGGACGTGGTCGGCGGCGCGGCCGCCGAGGATGTCGGCGCACCGGACTGTGCGGCCTGCAGGGCGGCTTCGGGATCCTCGCCCGAGGTCACCGCAGAATGCCAGCCCAGCCCGAGGAACACGATCGCCACCGCGAACAGCAGCATGGCACCTGCCCGCAACGGCAGACGATTGGTTTCGCGCTCAGCATTCATCACCGACGACCTTAACCCACCGGGCAGCCCGACCGAGGAACCACCGCATGGTGGTGCCCGTCGCAGTGACTCAGGTGATGTCGAAGCCCAGCCGCCGCGCCGCGCGCGCCTTCTGGCGGGATGCCCGCAATCGCCGCAGCCGCTTGACCAGCATGGGGTCCGCGGCCAGCGCCTCGGGCCGGTCGACCAGCCCGTTGAGGATCTGGTAATAACGGGTCGCCGACAGCCCGAAGATCTCCTTGATGGCCGCCTCCTTGGCCCCGGCGTACTTCCACCACTGACGCTCGAACGCCAACACATCGTGCTCGCGGCGCGAAAGTCCGTCCGCGCCAACCTCATTCGGGCCAACCCCAATCGGGCCAACCTCAGTCGGGTCGCCAGGGGCACGTTGATCCCGCTGCGACCCCCGTCGCTCCGCTCGCCCCGGCTCCTGCTTGGGGCTCCGCGCCGCTGCGCCGTCCATTTCGCTCCCTGAATCCTCGCTACGACCCTGCTCACACGACCAATCAGCGACCCAAGACCGGAGATGACATCCGCCCCGGGGCCGCTGCTGTGGCTGGTGTGGTTCGTAGAACATCTAACCATGGGGCCGCCGCCGATCCGGGGCGTGACTCGCCGGGTCCCACGTGTCGATCACAACAGGAATCCACCGACCGTGGTTCGGGGTTCACGGCCTCTCCCAGTACCCTGTCCGGCATGGCAATCCTCCCGATCTGCATCGTCGGCGAACCGGTCCTGCACACGCCGACGACCGTGGTCGAGCTCGACGGGTCCGGCCGGCCGGCACCCGAGTTGGTGACCCTGCTCGACGACATGTATGCCACCATGGATGCCGCCCACGGGGTCGGCCTGGCCGCCAATCAGGTGGGCGTCGGCCTACGGATGTTCGTCTACGACTGCCCCGACGGCGAGTCCCGGGCCGCCAAACGACGCCGCGGCGAGGTCATCAACCCGGTACTGGAAACCTCCGCGATCCCCGAGACGATGCCCGATCCCGACGACAACGACGAGGGCTGTCTGTCGGTGCCCGGTGAGCAGTTCCCGACCGGCCGCGCCGACTGGGCGCGGGTCACCGGCGTCGACCGCACCGGCGCGCCGGTGGTGATTGAGGGCACCGGCTTCTTCGCGCGGATGCTGCAGCACGAGACCGGGCATCTCGACGGATTCCTCTACGTCGACGTCCTCCTCGGCCGCAACGCCCGCGCCGCGAAGAAGGCGATCAAACGGCACGGCTGGGGCGTTCCGGGATTGACCTGGACACCCGGCGAGGTGGTCGACCCGTTCGGCCATGACGACGACTGAGGTGACCGGATCGGCGGCCTTCCCCGGTGACCGCGTGGTGGTCCGCTACCGTCTGGGCGCCGGCACACCCCCGGATTGGCGCGGCTCGCCCAACCCGGCGCCGCCGAGACGCAGGCCGGCGCTCTCCGATGTGACCGGACTCCTCGTCGACGACGGGGACCCGCTGCGCATCGACCGCGCGGGGGAGATCTCCGACATTCCCCGCGCGGCGGTGGCCTCCATCCGGGTGCTCTCGCGGGTAACCGTGCGCAACAGCGATATTCGCGCCGTCGAGCACGCGGCCGCGCTCGCCTGGATGGGGACCGGACACACCTGGTGCGACGGTTGGCTGCTGCGTGCGGGCGGCGGCCTGACGCGCCGCGCGAACTCGGCGGTGCCGCTGGGCCGCGACGCCCGCGCCACCCCGGATGCGCTGGCCGCCATCGACTCCTGGTATGCCGCACGCGGCTTGCCCACCCTCATCGAACTGCCCGAACGCCTGCTACCGCGCCAGGTGGACGCCGGCCCGGCCTCCGGCGATGTCCACCTGCTGACCCGCGACCTCGACGATCTCCCGGCGGCGCACGGCGATTCGCGGGTCACGCTGTCGGCGCGGCCGTCGCTGCCGTGGCTGCGCAGCTATTTCGGCGACGACGCCGACCCCACCACCGCCGCGGACGTGATCACCGCCGCCGAGGGTCCGGTGACGATTGCCCAGATCGCCGACGCCGCGGAGCCCGGAGTGCCGCTGGCCACCGGCCGTGCCGCGGTGACGTCGGCACCCGACGGCACCCGCTGGGCCGGTGTCACCGCGCTGTGGACGGCGCCGGCGCACCGGCGGCATGGGCTCGCCGGCGCGATCTGCGACCGGCTGCTGAACTGGGCCGCCGATGCGGGTGCCCAGCGCGCCTACGTGCAGGTCGAGGCCGACAATCGGGTGGCCGGACGCTGGTACCGCGCCCGCGGTTTCATGCTGCATCATCGTTACCGTTATCTGATCGTGCGAGGAGGAATCCGCTGAGCCCCACCACCACACGCAGGCAGGCGCTGAGTACCGTGGCCGGCCTGGTGATCGTCGGCGTACTCGCCGCGCTCACCTGGTTCCTGAATCACCACGCCGACGACGACGCCCGTTCCGCCACGGCCACGGCCCTGCGCACCTCCGCCAGCTCCACCCGCGCGCCCGCGACCAGCGGCGCGGCGGCCACGACCGCCCAGGTACCCGAACGGGTGACCCGCACCCTGGCCCTCATCGACGCGGGTCGCTGGCCCGAGGCCGCGAACGCCCCGGGCACCCGCGGCGGCATCGCCTTCCGCAACAGCGAACGCCGCCTGCCGGTGACCGATGCGCGCGGCAAGCGACTCACCTATCAGGAGTGGGATGTCAATCCCAAACAGCGCGGCCGGTCGCGGGACGCCGAACGCATCGTCACCGGCAGTGACGGCACCGCCTGGTACACCGCCGATCACTATGATTCCTTCGTCCTGATCCGGGGGCCGGGCCGATGACCGTGTCACTCACCGAATTCCTCACCCGGGCCGCAGCCGACGGTCCGGTCCTCGGGGTGACCGACCGCGCTCTCGACACCACGCGGGTGCCCGCGGACCTCGCCGTGCGGGTGGTCGACGGCACCACCCTCACCTCGCGGCCGCTGCTGTATCGGGCGTTTGTCTCGGCGTGGGAGCTGCCTGCGCATTTCGGCCGCAATGCCGATGCCTTCGACGAGGCGATGCGATCGCTCGACGACGTCGACGATCACGCAGGGGCGGGCCATCTGACCGTCGTGACCGCCGCCGATCGGCTGCTGCCCGCGGAATCCGACGCCGCCGACCGGCAGTGGCTCGCCGACTCCTTCACCTTCTACGCCGGGCACTATCGCGATGTCGGGCGGTCACCGGCCGGGTTCGCGGTGCTCCTCGCGACGACGCCTGCACTGCGGCCGCGCGTGATGACGCGGTGGGCCGAGGTCGCCGACGTGGTCGAGGTGGCAGGGTAGATGCGGGGTGATCTCGATACACCGTCCGCTGGCGCTCCGGGCTAGACGACCAGCGGAAAGAGCGCTAGCGCTCGTCTCGTCGGATGCGACCCGGCTACGCCCCGGCCGCGCGGGCCAGGGCCGGCGTGATCTGGTCGAGGGAGTACGGCAGCGCCAGCGGTCCCGGCTCGTTGAGACCATTGATGGCGGTCACGTCGAGCAGTGCCACCGCCCCCGAGCGCACCGACCGCAGGTTCCGGTAGCCGGGGAGTCCCTGGAGACGCCGACCCAACTGGTCGTTCTCGGCGGCCATCACGAGGAGATCGGCGTTGAGCCAGGGCAGGTTCTCGGCGCTGAGCCCGAAGCGGGGTTGCCCGGTGGTCTGCGCCTGCTGCACCAACCGGGGGGCGAGTGTCAGGCCGAGTGACGAGAACACCTCGCCCGCACCGTCGTCGGTATCGCCGAGCGCCTGGATCTGGTCGGCGCCGTACATGTAGGCGAAGGCGTAGGTCTTGCCCCGCAACCCGGGATACTCGCGCATGATGCCGGTGATCTTGGCGGTGACACCGTCGATGATCTCGGCGGCCTTGTCGGTCCGGCGCAGGATCGTGCCCATCAGGGTGACCATGTCTTCCCAGGGGTCGATCTGCTGGCCGCTGATCTGGTCCAGGGTCGGCGCGAGTCGGGCGAGCTTGTCGAAGACACCGCTCATCCCGGCGAATCCGGGGGCGAGGATCAGATCTGGGTCGAGCTTGGCCACGTTGGCGACGACGTCATCATTGGGGTCGAGCGCCACCACACCGGAGAGCTTGTTTCCGTACCAGGGCGCAGTGATGTTCCGGGCGGCGAAGTTCGCGTCGTAGTAGCCGACCGGTTTCTCGCCGAACGCCAGCAGCACATCGGTCCACTGGCCGCCGAGGGTGACGATCCGGGTGGGTGTGTCGGGAATGTTCACCGACCGGCCATCGGGCATGTTGATCTGTACCGGTCCGACGGCCGCCTCGTCCGACCGCGCCGAACAGGCGACCAGTGAGCAGGCCAGCGCCGCCACGATCCCGAGCAGCAGCCCGGCCACCCCCGCGCGCCGCATCCCGAGGCGCCCCCGTAGCTCAGTTGGGCTCGCGGTCATGCCACCGAGCACGGCATCATCGTGTAGGCGGTGACCGCGCAGACACTCTGGTTGGTCAGCTTCCACTTGTTGTCCATCCACACCCACGACAGCGTCTTGGTGCGTGACCCCTGGCCGGGGCGCGACATCTGCAGGGTCGCGTTCATCCCGGTGCCCGACACCGAGACCGGGCCGATCACGCGGTAGGTGAAGCCGGAGTTGGGGTAGGCGGCCAGCAACCGGGCGACGGCGTCGATATTGGTCAGCGCGCGGGCGCCACCCTCGAGCTCGGCGGCGCGGGCGGACCGGGACGCACTCGTGTTCATGACCAGCTTCACCTTGGTGGTCAACTGGGCCGGACTCAACGCGGCCGGTGTGGCGGCCTGCGATGTGGTGACTGCGGCGGCACCGGCCTGGGCCTGCGGCGTCGCCGCGGCGGCCCCGGGCGCGACGTCCCCGGCCGAATCGTCGGCAACGACACCCCCGGCCGAATCGTCGGCGGCGACCCCCCCGGGCGAATCGTCGGCGGGGACCCGCTCGGTGGGTGCGGCGGCACGGGACGCCCCAGGTGTCGCTGCCGTCGACACCGGCACCTGCCCGTTCGGTGCGCCCTGCGCACCGCCCAGGTTGACGACGGTCGGCTGTGCCGCGGTGTTGCGCAGACCGTCGCGGTCTTGATCGATGACCCAGAGTCCGACGACGCCGACGGTGACGATCAGTGCCGAGATCACCGCGGCGATCCCGGCTGAGGCGAGCACGGTCGGCCAGCTCACCGACGACCGCGACTCCCCCGGCCCGGCCGGCGGCGCCGGCGCATCCTCCGCGGGTTGCGCGGGGCCGGGGTCGTATCCGGCGGCCGGGGCGTCGGCATAGACATCGGTGGGCGCGTCCATCGGGTCGGCGTTCTCAGGCCCGTGCGTCATGTGTTCCTTCTTCTTCGGTCCCGGGGGGAGCTCAGGACGGATCGGCGTCCGGGACCCAGTAGGCCTGCGCCTTCACACCCTTCTTGCCGAGTCCGTACTCGGTGCGCAGCACTGCTGCGACGGCACGAGTGCTCGCGGTGTCCAGGGCCACCCACCCGAAGTGGTCCGGCGACGGCGCCGCGGCGGCGCGGACCGCGTCGACGAGCGCCGATCCGTCGCGTTCGCGCCGGATCCAGTTCACCGTATCGCATTCACGAGAACGTAACGGAAGGGTCTTGTCGTCGTCGTGGGTGTATTCGAACCAGATGGTGGCCGGCGCCCCGTCGGGACCGAGCGCGTCGAGCAGCGAGTTGATTGCGGGCAGCGC
Source organism: Gordonia sp. (in: high G+C Gram-positive bacteria) (assembly GCA_047605505.1). Taxonomy (GTDB): domain Bacteria; phylum Actinomycetota; class Actinomycetes; order Mycobacteriales; family Mycobacteriaceae; genus Gordonia. Next base: position 13,934 of record JASGFO010000046.1, read on the forward strand.
GGCGGGATCCCCGGCGATCAACCAGCCGGCGGGTGCAGGCTCGGGGATCCCGAATTTCGATCCCATGAACGTCGCGCCGATCGTGTCGCCCGGACGGGCATGTTGCGCCCACCGGGCAGCGGCACCGTCGTGGACGGCGAACTCGATGAAGAAGGTGTCGGCGGCGGGGTCGGGGTCGCTGAGCGTGTAGCCCCGCTGATGCGCCTTGCCGCGCGACTCGAACCACAGCCGCACCCACATCGTCGGATGGACGGGTTTGTCGGCCAGCAGACCGCCGCCGGTGAAGCCCAACCGGAGGTAGTGGTCGGTGATCCGCTCCGTGCTCGTGACCGTCAACTCGTAGTCGTCGGCGCCCCAGAGCTTGAGGACCACCCCTTGCCAGCCCCGCGATGGCGCCTTCGTCGAGCTTTCGGTCACGTCTGGCCCCCAGGTTACGACAGCAATAACCCAGTTAGTCTAACCTAACCGGCGACGCGGACCCAAAGCGTCATCACCACCGGGACCCGCCCTACACGGGGACGAGCGGCACGATTCCGGGATGCCCGTTCAGATACTCCCTGGTGAAGGCGCAGACCGGGCGCACACTGACGCCCTGCTCCCGGAAGTAGGCGAGCGCGCCGCGGGTCAGCCGGGTCCCGAGCCCGTGGCCGGTGTACTCGTCATAGATGATCGTGTGCAGCACCGTGATCACCCGCTTGCCGTCGACCATCTCCTCGCTGTAGCCGAGCACGCCCACCAGATCCCCGGCCACCCGAAGCTCGAACCGATCGCGGTCGCGATTGTGCACGACCTGGGAGATCTGTTGCAGGATGTCCCGCGCCGACTGCGTCGGGCCTTGCCGGTGCTTTCGCTGCATGCTGCGCTACCTCATACATGTGTCTGTTGACTTACGTGGCCGACCGTTCGGCACCCCCTCACCGATGGCCGGGATCTGCATGTGACCCCAATCACACGGTACCGCACAACGGCGGACTCTGCCGTCTCTGCGGCCGCTGGCCATCGAACCGGGCCATCGAACCGGGCCATCGAACCGGGCCATCGAACCGCGGCCGGGTAGGCTCGCGGGCGCACACAACTTTGCTTCACTGCGGGGGCTCCCACGTTCCGGGGGCTGAGAGGGCGACAGGGCGGTCGCCGACCGCCTGAACCTGTCCGGGTAATGCCGGCGTAGGGAGAATCAGCCATGGCGCATGCGGGAGATGTCACCGGGGCGAGCGAAGCGACGGGAGATGTCACCGGGGCGAGCGCAGCGACGGGAGATGTCACCGGGGCGAGCGCAGCGACGGGGGATCTCTCCTTACCCACGGCGGCACCGGGTTCGACGCCGGTGCGGGTGCTGACGATCGCCGGCTCGGATTCCGGTGGTGGCGCGGGGATGCAGGCGGATCTGCGGACGTTCGCGATGCTCGGGCTGCATGGTTGCGTGGCGGTCACCGCGGTGACGGTGCAGAACTCGTTGGGGGTCAGCGGTTTTCAGGAGATCGACCCGGCGATTGTGGCCGCGCAGGTGCGTGCTGTGGTCACCGATATCGGGGTGTCGGCGGTCAAGACGGGGATGTTGGCGTCGACGCCGATCATTGAGGCCGTCGCCGAGGTCTGCACCGAGCTCGGCATCGGGCGCGACGGCGGTATCCCGCTGGTGGTCGATCCCGTCTGTGCGTCGATGCACGGCGATCCGCTGCTGGCCGCCGATGCCCTGGCGACGCTGCGTGAACGGCTGTTTCCGCTCGGGACCGTGGTGACCCCGAATCTCGACGAGGTGCGGCTGATCACGGGGATCGACGTCGTCGACGACGAGTCGGCCCGTTCCGCGGCCCGCGCCCTGCATGCGCTGGGGCCGGCGTGGGCGCTGGTGAAGGGCGGGCATCTGCGGTCGAGTGCGCAGAGCCGGGATCTGCTCTTCGACGGCACCGAGTTCGTCGAGTTCACCGCCGAGCGCGTGGACACCGGGCACGATCACGGTGCCGGTGACACGCTGGCCGCGGCCACGGTCGGTGCTCTGGCCCACGGCATTCCGGTGCCGGAGGCGATCGGTTTCGCCAAGCGCTGGGTGACGCGCGGTTTGCGGGCGGCATATCCGCTGGGCGCGGGGCACGGCCCGGTCAATCCGCTCTGGCGGGTGTCGGGGTGACCGGGGTGCCGACGGCGGGCTACCGCCGGAGGGCGTGGCAGATGGTGCCGGCAATCGGGCCGCAGATCAATGCCAGGGCCACGCGGTCGGCCACGTCGATCGGCACGAGCAGCAGCAGGACCGACGCGAGGGTCGCCGACCACCAGCCGGCCGCGAACCAGCGGTGCGCGCCGGCGGCGAGGGTCGCCGCGCCGGTGATCGTGAGCAGTGCGAGCGCGGTGGCGCCGAGGGTGAACAGGGCGAGGGTGAGTCCGCCGAGCCGGTAGTCGGCGCCGAAGATTGTCGCGATCAGCCACGGTCCGATCAGCCAGGCGAGGCCCGCACCCGCCACGCCGACGGCGGTGACCGCTGCCAGCGGCGGGAGCACCGAGGCGGCAAGGCGGTCCTGCGCGGCGACGAAGCGGGAGATCAGGACGCCCTGAAAGCTGTTGAGCGGGACCAGAAGCGGTGCCCGGGTGAGGGTGACGGCGAGGATGATCGCGCCGATCTCGGCGGGATTGTCGGCGGCGCGTTGGGTGAGCCCGATCAGCACCGGGAACCCCATCACCACCACGGCACTCGCGGCGGCGGCGGCCATGGCGGTGAGGGTCTGGGCGGTGAAGGTGCGCGTGGTGACGTCGGCGGGCAGGCCGACGACCGACCGGACGCGGGCCGAGACCGCCATCAGCAGCGCCGGCGACACCGATCCGGCGACGGTGATCACGAGGAATGCCGTGAGCCCCCAGCCCAGCCCGGCCGCGAGCACCGCCCCGGCGAGCCGGATCAGCGCGTCCACCGTGAGCAGGTTCGCGAACGACGTCCACGCGCAGCGGCCCGACAATACCCCCGACAGATGTGCGTAGAGCGCGAAACTCCCGACGCCGCAGGCCAACAGCACCACCGAGAGCCGGCGGTGGGCGTCGAACACCGCCGCGCTCCACAGTGGTGCGGTGATGGCGATGAGCACGGCGAGCCCACCGCCGATCGCGGCATTGACGCGCCACGGTCGGGCGGGGACGGGGGCCGGGAGACGTGCGGGGTCGGCGGCGGCGCGGATCGCTCGGGCGGTCTCCTGGAGCTGTCCGTTCTGGGCGCCGGTCACGAGTCCGTAGGCGGCCCAGAACACCGCGAACACCGCGTACCCGCCCGGGCCGAGCGCCCGGGCGGCCAGCAGCAGGACGAGGTACCCCGACGCGGCTGCGAGGACCGTCGCGGCGCCCACCCGTCCCAGCGCCACCGGCCTATCCCGGATAGGGCGGCAGCTTGGGCGTGAACAGCCACTGCTGCCACAGGTCGCGCAGCGACGTCGACGAGTAGTTGGCGGCCAGCGTGATGAAGTCCTCGGTGGTGACCGAGCCGTACCGGTGTTTCTCGGTCCAGCGCCGCAGCAGCGCGAAGAAGTTGCCGTCGCCGATCCGCAGGCGCAGCGCGTGCAGGGTGATGGCCCCGCGTTTGTAGACCCAGTCGTCGAACATTTTGCGCGGGCCCGGATCGGCGAGCGGGACCCGGACCGATGTCGCGGCCAGTTTGGCGTGGTGGTGGCGGGCCCATTCGTCGGCGCTGCGACCGCCCGAGCGCTGACTCCACAGCCACTCGGCGTAGCAGGCAAAACCCTCGTGCAGCCAGATGTCGCGCCAGCGGGCCAGGGTCACCGAATTGCCGAACCATTGATGCGCCAGCTCGTGGGCGATGAGCCGCTCGGCCTGGCGCGTGCCGTCGCAGTGATTGGCCCCGAAGGTCGAGAAGCTCTGGGCCTCGACGGGGATCTCCAGCGGATCGTCGGTCACCACGACGGTGTACCGGGCAAACGGGTACGGCCCGAACATCTCGGTGAACACGGTGATCATCTCGAGCTGGCGACCGAAGTCGATACGGAGATTCTCGGTCAGCCGCGACGGGTACACCGCGTCGACGGGCAGCGGCTTGGTCGCGAGCACCGACTTCTGGTAGGGCCCGATCTGGATCGACGCGAGGTAGGTCGGCATCGGTTCGACCTGGTGATACACCCAGGTCGTCGTGCCCGCGCGGACCCGTCTGGATTCCAGGACCCCGTTGGCCAGTGCGTAGTACGGGCTGTCGGTGGTGATCGCGATGCGGTAGGGCGCCTTGGCGATCGGGTGATCGTCGCAGGGAAACCACGAGGCGGCACCGTTGGGCTGGTTGGCGCACAGCGCGCCCTCGGAGAGTTCCTCCCAGCCGACCTCCCCCCAGGCGCCCCGGATGGGACGCGGCGAGCCGCTGTAGCGGACGACGATGGTCATCGCCCCACCGGGCGGGATCGGGGTGGCGGGGGTGATCGCCAGCTTCTTGTTGCGATGGGTGTAGCGCACCCGCTTGTCGTTGACGGTCACCTTGGCCACATTCATGGCCCCGGCAAGATCGAGCGTGAATCGCCGGAGATGGTTGTACGACGTCGCGGTGAGGGTGGCGGTACCGTCTAGTCGGTTACCGGCAACCTTATAGTTCAGATCGAGGTCGTAGCGCGAGATGCGGTAACCGAGGTTGCCGTTGTCGGGGAGGTAGGAGTCCAGGATGTCGGTCGGCGAGCCCAACACCGGTTGTCGTGGACTCTTGTCCGGCACCGACATCTCCTTCCGGCTCGCACTCGCTGTGAGGTGTGCCCACGACGGGAACCGGCCGGGACGCGGTCACAGCGTACTCGCACCGGGGTCGGGGACCTCGACCGGCCGGGCACCTGACCACCCCGACCGCAGCCCGCATCATGGGCCGCGCATGTTCATCGACCAGGAGTGACGTCATGTCCACAATTCGGCCCATCGTCCTGCTGCTTGCGCGGGCGGCGCTGGGCGCCATCTTCATCCTCCATGGATGGCAGAAGATGCATATCTGGGGCATCGACGCCACGGCTGCCACCTTCGCCAAACTGGGGGTGCCGTACGCGGAGAATGCGGCCCGGGGCGCCGCCTGGGGCGAGCTGGTCGGCGGCATCCTGCTGATCATCGGGCTCGCGCTGCCGCTGGTGTCGCTGGTGCTCGTCGGCGATATGGCCGCCTCGATCTACTTCTCCCATTTCGAAGCCGGTTTCTGGAACACCGACGGCGGCTGGGAGTGGCCGCTCGGGCTCATCGCCGCGTTGCTGGCCGTGGGCTACGCGAATTCCGGGGGCTACAGCGCCGACCATTACCTGATGCGGGGCTTCGGCGGCGGCTGAGCGGGCGCCTCGACATTCGTCCGGGTGGGTGACAGCCACGATCCGCCCGGCCACGGGATAATCAGCGGATGTATCCGCAGTACGGACCACCCGGAGCCGGCCGGCCGCCGGCCGGGCAGCAACCGCCGGGCGGTCCCGGATATCCGCTTCCACCAGTCGCGCCGGCCGGCTATCCGCCCCCAGGCTATCCGCCGGCGCCGGCCGGCGTGACCGACCCGGTGCAGGCAGCGCTGAAGCGGCCCTGGCAGGTGGGCTTCTTCGGTTGGCTGCAGGTCATCGCGTCGGTGGCCGGTGTCGCATGCACGGCCGTACTGGCTCTCTTGCTCATCGCCGACGGGTCCGGTACCTACCTGTCGTGGTGGCACTGGCTCATCCTGTCGGTCGAGGCCGCATTCCTGCTGATCAACCTCTTCATCGCAATCGCCTACCTGCGGGGCTCGCGCGGGGCCTATCTCTACTACTCGGTGGTGCTCTGGCTGGCGCTCGCGTTCGACGTGCTCGTGCTGGTGGGGCTCGTCGTCCTCTTCTTCGTCGTACAAGGAGCCGTCTATGCCTGAGGGCATCCTCGCCATACTGCTGTTCGTCGTGGCGCCGATCGTGCTGGGCATCCTGATCTGGGTGCTGTGGGCCTATCTGCTGCTCAACCGCAACACCCGGGCGTACTTCAGCCGGCAGAGTGCCGAACTGCGCCGCCAACACCGGGGCCGGTAGCGACCGACCCGCCCCACGCGCCCCTACGCCACGAGCCCGTCGATCGTGGTGCGGTCGAAGACGGTGCGATCGAGCTCGGCGCCGGCGGGCAGACCCGCGGACAGGCCGGCCAGCTCGGTGAGCACGGCGGCGGTGTGTCGCAGTCCGACACCGTCGATCACGCCGGGCGAGGCGAGTGCGGCCAGGTCGGCGCCGTGCCGATGCGCGACCGCCGCGCCGAGCAGGCGATGTGCCTGGCCCCGATCGGCGTCCCAGAGGGCGTCGGCCGTCAGCACGTAGAGCCGGAGCGCGGGCGGATAGTCGTCGAGGTGGACCAGCGCCCACGCCCAGTGTTTGGCGACGTCGACGGTGTCGGCCTCCCCGCGGCCATGGGTGCGCACGTACTTGCCGTGCAGCTCACGGCACAGCGGTGTGGCGTCGGACCACTTCTGCAACGCCGACAGGCAGCGCACGCAGTCGTGCAGGTTGGACAGGTACATCGGCGAGTACGGGCCTTCCCGGCGGGCGCGGATCTCACGGAGAACCGAGAACTCGGCCAGGGCGTGGCCGAACTCACCCGCCGAGAGCAGGGACCGGGCTTCGTCCTGCATCTCTTCGATCATCTTTCCCATTGTGACCGATCGCGGCCGAAAATGTGACCTCTTGCACACCGCGCGGCCGGGGCAGCGGGGTCTATGCAGCATCCGGGTGGTCGGGGTAGGTGATGTCGGCGCCGCGGGGCAGGCGGGTGTCGTCGACGACGAGGATCGTCGGGTGGTGATGGCCGGTATCGGCTGGTTGATGAACTTCCTTGCGGACGTCGGCGAGGTGTTTCT